>RECM01000242.1 GCA_007694035.1 Balneolaceae bacterium | reverse complement strand
ATCTCCGACACCACCATTCTGTCGTCGCTGGCCACGGGGTGCGATATGATGGACCACGTGTACACCCAGTTCGGCCTGGCGCTTATGGCGGCGGTGCTTGGGGCGGTTATGTACAGTGTAATTGTGATGGTTGTTTTTTGAAGTTCGTGAGCTCGTGAGCTCTTAAGCTTATAGAACACCTGGAAATTTTCTTACAGATTAACAGGCACATAATGATCTGCCTGAAATCCAGTCGATTTGCCTTTATCTACTGCCTCCTCAGATCCATTCGAATCGCCGCTCCAATAAGGGTACTGTTATAGTCGCAGCGCAGCCGGTTCTGATTCCCCGGAAAGTACTTGCAATCCGTTAACTGAAAATTTTCGTTACGGTTTCGGATTCGTGCATCCCATGATGTGGTCAGGATGTTGAAGCTAGACCAGCTGGTTGCATTGAGTTGAGACGTTACATTTTCAGGTTCCAGCAACTCTGCATTTCCTGTAAGGCTCGTGCTGCCAGGCGGGTGATCCAGGTTCAGGATCAGTATCTGCCTGTCGAAAAGATTTGAGCAAGGTGATGAAACATACCCGTACCAGGTACCATGAATGGCGCCCTTGTCGGGATCGGCCGTTGTACCGGGTGTAGCCTGGTTGCTCACATCCCTGCAGTAGTTGAAATTCAGACAGGTATCGCGGATACATGCGTCGTCTGATGCGGTACAATCGTCATCAGAAACACATGCCTCTTTGTAGAACAGGCTGATGTCGCCCGGATTGGGACCCAGGCTGGTCACATAGACGCGCCATGTGCCGGATTTGTCGGCGGTAAACACCCCCGGGGCGGCAGTATTCAGGAAAAAGCGATCGGAGATTACCGGAACCCCGTCGGGGTCAACGATGGTTGCACGCCCGCTGAAGTTGCCGGTTAGCCGGCGGATGCCCATGCCGAGTATTTCGCCTTCTTCCACGTTGAAGGTGTACAATTGTACGGAGCCGGGCGGGTCGAGTGTTGCCGTTGTAAGGGAATCTCGCTCCAGATGGCCGGTTACCTCCATCTCCGGATCGAATGGCACTGCCGCCAGGCACACATCTACCTGATGAAAGCCAAATGGCTCGGCCGTGAACCGGGTCGACCCGTCGAATAAACCGTTGTTCGCCGTAACGATGTACTCGATTTCATGGCCGGGTGGTACCGGCAGCGGGCCGGATCCGGCAGGCGATACGATAGCCCTGGGTATGAACCGGGCGGAACGGAAAGGTGGAACGGCCCGCAATGTCACGTTGGTGAACAGGTTGGCGACATCCGCGGTCTGCACCGGACGGGTTTTCATGTCCTCCTCCCAGGCCTGCAGGTCGGGCGACCACTCGTTAGGACCAAAGAGGTAACCCCCTTCCCCGATGGTCCAGTGGTCGTCCGGTCCCTCCAGGCGTTGATGCTCAGGTCTCCATCCGGTCCGGTTGTCGGGACGGTACGAAATGCGGTTGCCGAACAGATCGGTGTTATACGAACCGGTGGCATATATCCCGCTGCCGGAATATTGACTGGTGAACAGATCACCGCCGTTCTGCCCGTCGCTGCCCGTTACGCTGCACACGCTGAAGCTCAGCTGAACGAATGCCCGCTCATAAGAAATATAGCAGCCCCACCAGCCCGACCGGTCGATGGTAGAGCGCACCACGAACGGCGAGGAGGATGCCGGATCAGGGTTGGCTTCGATAACGCCATCTCCGGTTTGTGTCCAGATTCCTGTTTCAGGGTCAAGGCGCCACACCGGGTAACTGTCGCCCGGATTGATGGTGGAACCATCGAGGTTCTCCGTTGCGTGCACCGGGATCAGTACCTCGACCAGGGCGCCTTCGGCCAGCGCCAGTGCGGTTCCATTTTGCTCGAACAGAACTTCAGTGATACCCAGGGTAGCGATGCTCACCCTCTCACCGGCCTGATTGCCGGTGAACGAACCCGGGGCGGCGAGCACCTCGTCGCTGCCCGTATCAACAGCATTGACCGATACCTGCACCGGGCCTGTTACCGGATTTCCGGATCCGTCGACGATCGCATTCGCGGGTATCACCACAGAGGCACCGTTACGCCCGGAGATTTCTCCTCCGGCAGCCGCATCGGCGAGTGTTACCGGATCGTCGCGGCGCAGCATGGTGATGTCGATATAGCCCAGTTCAAGGTCGGATGGCAACAGCGTTGTAAATACCTGCTCACTGTATCCCTCTTTGTTGAAACGGAACGTCTGCGTGATGCCACGTGGCACATTGGCGAGATAGAACCGTCCGTCGGCATCGGTCTGCCCCGAAATGGACGGGTTCGAAGCCAGTGTTACGGTCACATCCGCAAGGCGGTCACCATCGGCGTCGGCCACAAAACCGGTCACATTTACGTTGCCGGTCGGGGTTCCGGGAGGTGCCTCCGAAACCACAATTGTAAAGGTGGTGTCGACGGAGGGAATTTCAACCGATTGCTGAACCGGGCTGAAAAAGTCGGTCAGGGTCGACAGCGAATAGGCACCCGACGGCAGAATAACGGTCTGATTCGATGGAAAGCTGCCGGCAAAACCATCCCTTTCCATTTTAACATTCAGGTTTACCGGAGTACCCTCATCGGTCCTGATGTTGAAAACCACCTGGTTCTGGCGGTCCATTCCGATGTTGAATGAGGTATCGGCCGATATTTCGACCTCAAATTCCACATCCGCAAAGGGAGGCTTTTCAGCGCGGATAGTATAGAAACCGGCAAGACCGTCGTTGCTATGGATGCCAGAGCCGGTGCCTGCTATTGTGCTGTTACTTGGGCCGGAACCTGAGCCTGTTATGTTGTTGGTACTTGAGTTTGTATTAGCACTTGTGCCAGTACCTGAACCGGTGCTGATTCCGGAGCCAGTGCTGCCACGGTAAGTGGTGCCGGTGTCTGCATTCGATGCTTTAGTACTGACCTCCGGCTGACCAGCTGTGGCATGGCCACCGGCCGGATACCGTGCAGCCCCGCCAGGCTGCACGCTGAACAGCGCTCCCGTTATCGTGTTCACTCCATCGCCCATTTTGAGCATTTTTACAGTCCTGGCGTCCTGGCCGGTAATCCGCAGAAAATAGATACCGTGCGACAGGTGGGCCAAATTAAAATTCAGGGTATATGTACCCTCGTTCAGGGGAACCTGCATGCCGGCAACCCTTTGTCCGAGCATATTGAAAACCTCTGCCCGGACCAACTGATGTTCAGGCAGGGCTATATCAACACTGGTGTTTTCGGTGAATGGATTAGGGTAGTTGTCGCTCAGGCTGAAGGAGGCCGGAACCTGGGGGGCGTTAGGGACCGATGTGGCCGCGATCACAAGCTCGACAAATCCATCGGCATTGGTGTACCCGAAAGTAACCACTTCGCCATACCGGAGCACCAGCACCCGGGCCGAATCGATTGGCTGATCGGTGAAGGCATCCTTCACTGTGTAGCCGAATTTTATCTGTCCGGCATTCTGGCGGGCTTCGGCAACCGAAAGGAAGCCGGTGTTAAAGACGATGAGTCCGGCCAACAACAATACTGCGCAACGAATACTGCCGGTACTTGCCGGGTGAATAGAATTGAAGCTCTTCAGCATGGAATTTCCCCTGATTATGTTACCTGATTATATGTTTAGCTGTTCTCTGTAACCTGTATATTTTTTCGGTTCCGGTCATGGTACCGATTCCGGTCGCGGTTCCGGTAATTATCATGGTGATAATGGTGGTTACATATCCGGTTCATGGTTCGGACCAGGACATGGAAGGCGACTGTACCATAATCCAGGACCTTTACCCCCTTATACGAACTTCTGGTCCGGATCGGATCATTTTCACGAAAAAAACATTCCTTCCCAATAAAACGAAATATTGACCAGAATACAGGCTTTGTACAGCGTCAGAATTTTTAAAACCTGGAATTTGAAATAGTATCAGGCCGAATGATCAACCAATTGTTTCTAACCTAGCCTGACGAGTGCTCAAAGTCTGACAAAAGACTGATAATGAATTGCACTTAACAATTAATTAACCCAGCCTTAACAATTAAACCACATTCCAGTTTTAACGTGCGTTCTACAAATATATCCAACCTGAAACAGTCTACAGATAATGAAAAAAGTAACGCTAACACTGCTGCTTACCCTGTTTTTCTATGTATTTAACACTACAGCAAGCGCTCAAACCGGCACGCTAGAGGGCACTGTGAGGACAACTGACGGCGAGTTGTTGCCCGGTGCCGCAGTACAGGTCGTTGGTCAGCCCATGGGCAGGTCGACCAACAGCCTTGGCTATTTCCAATTCAGTTCTATCGCTGCCGGCAGGTACACCCTTGCCATTAGTTTTATTGGTTACGAAACAACGGTGATTGAAGCGGTGGTAAATGCAGGCCAGACTACAACTATATCCGTAGAATTGGCTGCATCTGAACTGATGTTGGCAGATATGCTTGTTACCGCTCAAAAGCGTGCGCAGTCGATCCAGGAAGTTCCTATAACCATCAGTTCTGTAACCGGTGACTTCCTAACACAAACAAATATTCAGGAATTTGATCTTTTCTCGGCTTACGTGCCCGGTCTTGAAGTGCAAATACAAAGCGTGAACAATCCCGGCTTTGTTGTCAGGGGCATAACCAGCGACAGCGGCGACTCCCGGATCGAGCCCAGGGTTTCGGTATTTCAGGACGGTGTATCTATCAGTAAATCGCGTGGCTCTATCGTGGAATTGTATGACCTGGAGCGGGTTGAAGTGCTGAAAGGCCCACAGGGAACACTGTTCGGACGCGGGGCACAAATTGGAGCTGTTCATATCATTCAGAACAAACCCAACAATCAACTGGCGGGTGAGCTCACCCTGGGCGGTGGCTCCGAAAAAGAGCGTCTCATCAAAGGATTTATCAACGCCCCGATTGTCGATCAAAAGCTCTATGCCCGTGTGGCCGGCTTGTACAACGTCAGGGACGGTTTTATCAACAATCTGGCTGGCGGAAACCTGAATGGTAAAGAGACTTTCGCTGTGAGAGGATCGCTGCGTTATCTGCCCGGCGAGAAAACACTCATCGATATTATTGCCAACTATCAGAAAGACACCCCTCCCGGCACCTCGTTCAAAAGTGGTACTTATGCACCTGCTGGTGGTTCCCTCAATCCCAACGCTTTCGCAGATCTTGACCGTGGTGAAGACCTTTTTATTGACAGGTCGGTTTGGGGCATCACACTGCTGGCAGATCAGGTTATTGGCGACGGATTCAGCATCAATTCCATCACAGCCTACCGGGAATTTGACTCTTATGAGTCGTTTGATGCAGACGGAACAGCAGCCCCGGTTCTCTGGTTTGCCGAGGATGCCTATGGCCAGCAGTTCAGCCAGGAATTCCGTTTGAACTTCGATCGTGGCGGTGTGTTCAAAGGCTTTGGAGGCGTGAGTTACTTCTGGGAGGACGGATATCAGAGAGTCCCTTTCGAAACTGATGAACGAAGCTATTGGGCACTACTCACTCCT
>RECM01000038.1 GCA_007694035.1 Balneolaceae bacterium | reverse complement strand
TTAAGAAGTAAGATTGATGATCTCAATGCATATGTTAGCCGGTGGTAAAGGATTTATATCAAACCTAGACGTTGTAACTTATAAAACAATCAACCAATTCAATCGGGGATTTATGAATAATCCAAAGCTCAGAACTCTTATTTCGATTCCTGCCTTCTTCATTTTTATAATCCTTATTTCGGGTTTCGTGCAAGGTAGCGACACAAATCAGCATGTGGACAACGAATTTCAGCTCAGCTTTAATCCAACCAATGATCAGATTAATTTAATTTGTCAGACAGGATGTGCCTGGAAAACGCTTAGTTTTGAGTGTTCAGACGAAAATTGTACTCAGGCAATTAATAGGTATGGCACGACAGTATCTCAGGAACACGGGTCGGGTGAAGATTCAAATGATGGTTTTTTTATTACAACCACCCGGAACAATACTGATATCAGTTTTAGATGTGTGATTGGATGTAATTGGGATCATCTCGAATATCAGTCAGTTGAGAATGGTGTAACTCATTATTTTGATAATAACGGGAAAATTGATTCACCGGAAACGGAGTGAAGGAATCAGTGATTCCAGGTCGGTTTGCGGACGATTCCAAACTGGTTTTAGGGTCCTTGCCAATTAAATCCGAATGCTTTTAAACTTGTAATCGATTCAGAAGCCGTCGGTCAAAAGGTGTGAATGTGGATTCGGATACCTTTAGGCTTTTAAAGTCGGGATGCACGGGATTCAGTAAATAATTCCACTCCTGGGGCACGACCACACTGGGAACGGCTAAAACTGCTGTTCTGCCTGAGTTCAGCCATTCGTCTCCGGTTTCGCAGCTGACACGGGTATAGGGCAGATCATCCCAGCCATTTGGAAGCGACCCGGCCGGCCTCCATTCTACCAGGGATTCATCAAAACTTATCCCTGTACAGATGAAGGAATCAAGTCTTTTTTGCTTATTCACCTGAACGAGCATTTCCAGCATGCAGAGTGAGATGGAGCCTGATGTATAGAAGACGGCGTGTCCCGGGCTGTTGAACCGACCGCCAAACTGCCTGGCCCCCAAACCGGACAAAGCCGAATTAGCGTATTCCGGTTTGGTCATTCTCCAGGCACGTATCTGTTTCATATCTGATCCATAACCGGCATTCTGACCTTATACCGTAATGCCGTGGGCAATCTGGAAAAGCTGACGTTCTACAAGCCGTGCGCCGGGTTCTGTATTCATATAGGAAAGCGGGGTTTCGCCACCCAGGGCAAAATTTGGCTCCTTAACCCAGGTACGGGCCTCTTCGAGATCGCCAAGTACGCCGGTTGCAATATCGATGAGCCGGCCGATGCGGTAGGCACGCTCTGACTCATCTGCTGCGAGTACCCTCTCTTTTTTGCGGCGTGCAAGCGTTCGTACAGGAATAGCCACCAGCGTGGAAAGTTCCTCCAGTGTGAGTTCAAGCTCATCCCTTATGGACTCCAGAACTGCGGAGGGCAAGCCATATGCGATTCTATGAGCCGCTGTGGTAAGCTCCCACACGGCATACGGCTCGCGTACCATGAATTCTGATTCCGATTCTGATTCCAGTTCTTGGACCGGTTTAGTTTTTGACGGGGTTTTTGCCATAATGTAACTATTTATGCCTTTTGGCATTAATAATATACCATTATGGCATAAGTTTAGCAATCGAAACAAGATATTAATTCAGAGCAAATTAAGCTCAGTGGCCAATTAATTTAACCCGCCTACCGCTGCATCAAGCCTGGCGATGACCTCATCCCTGCCCAGCAGTACCATGGTTTCGAACAGGTCGGGACCTGACCCCTCACCCGTTACAGCCAGGCGGACCGGGAGCATCAGTTTGCCGAATCCGACACCGTGTTTTTCGATGACGGATGATAACTGCGCCTTGATTTCAACCGCATTGTACCCCTCACCCGAAAGAGCATTTATTGCCTCCCTGAATTCGGATACCAGTTCGCCGGTATTTTCCTTCCAGGCCTTTTTCATAGCCTGATCGTCGTAGCTTTCCGGTGACCTGAAGAAAAAATGTCCCTGTGCGACCACATCCGGCAGGCGGCCGGCCCGTTCTATCATAAGCCGGATGACCACAGCCAGGTAATCGTCGCTGAATCCCGTGTAGCCGGCATCCTCCGCGATGGTCCGTACTTCGGGCACCAGATCCTGAACGGGACGGGCCCTCAGGTAGTGTTCATTGTACCACTGCAGCTTTTTAAGGTCGAAAATAGCCCCGCTCTTGCTCACCCGGTCGAGGGAAAATTCACCGGTCAGCTCGCTGAGTGTCAGAATTTCGCGATCGTCGCCGGTACTCCAGCCCAGGTAAGCCAGAAAATTGACCACGGCATCGGGCTCGTACCGGTCGCGGATATAGTCGCGCACATTGATCGGGATGCCCAGCTCCTCCGCGTTGCGTTTCGACAATTTGCCCCCCTTCGGCGACATGATGAGCGGCAGGTGGGCCATCGCCGGGGGTTCCCATCCCAGATATCTGTACAGCAGGATGTGTTTTGGCGCGCTGCTCAGCCACTCTTCGCCGCGGATTACATGTGAAATTTCCATCAGGTGGTCATCCACCACATTGGCCAGGTGGTAGGTGGGCAGGCCGTCCGATTTGAGCAGCACCTGGTCGTCGAGGCCTGTACTTTCGAACGAGACGGTACCACGGATCAGGTCGTCGAAACGAATTGTTTCGCCATCAGGCACCAACAGGCGGATGATAAAGGGCTCACCTGAGTCCAGCCGTTTTTTCACCTCCTCTTCGGGCAGGGTGAGGCTGTTTTTCATCTCCAGCCGGGTCACGCTGTCGTATTTGGGCGTCGGGTTCGCCGGGCTCTGCAGCCGGTTGCGCATGTCGTCGATCTCCTCCGACGTATCGAAGGCGTAATAGGCGTGGCCGCTGTCGACCAGCTGCGCGGCATACTTTGCATAAATATCAGACCGCTCGCTCTGCCGGTAGGGACCATAGCTGCCGCCCTTTTCGGGGCCTTCATCAACATCCAGCCCGGCCCATTTCAGGGATGTGGTGATGTCGGCCTCGGCACCCGCAACATAGCGTGCCTGGTCGGTATCTTCAATTCGGAGGATGAACGAGCCTTTGTGATGCTTGGCAAAAAGGTAATTAAACAGCGCGGTCCGGAGTCCGCCGATGTGGAGCATGCCCGTAGGTGATGGTGCGAAACGCACCCGTACGTGATCGGTCATAGAAAAATGGGTTCATGAATACAGTAAATATGAAAATACGGCCAATTTTAAACATTAGAACAATAGAACAATAGAACAATAGAATAGGGAATAGGGAATGGGGAAGTGATTTGGGAAGGTATTGTGGGGAGTTCGTAATTTCGTTTATTTGGGATTTCACAGTTTTGGTGGTGACGGCGGCGGTGCTTTTTGTGTGTTTTGAGTTAGGGATCGAGGGAGCAAGGGAGTAATTGAGTTTGGAAGTGGGGGGACGGACGTGGCGGGCACCAGATCGAATATCGGCAGGTCGTTACGTCTCATGATTCGGATATCAAAAGCCATGCTGCCGGACGAAATGGAATCTATTTGATGTAACGATTCATCAGACGTGGCGATTTATCGATGTGGCGATTTTTCTTATGGGCATGATGGCGGGCTGAATAAATCTCCGGCAAATACCCTTCTTTTTTCTTACCTTTACAGTTCAATCGAAGCCGGAAACAGCAGCTAAAACAGAGCATTGAATGTCAGAACAGTACCGGGCCCTTACACGCAAATACCGACCCGTTAATTTCGAGGATATCGTCTCGCAGGAGCATGTAAGCAGCACGCTGAAGAATGCCATTGAACAAAACCGGCTCGCCCACGCGTATCTGTTTTGCGGTCCGCGCGGCGTTGGCAAGACCACCATGGCACGCGTACTGGCGCGTACGATCAACGAGGTGGATGCCGATGTGGATGGAGAAGCGCTCAGCAATACGCTGAATATTGTGGAAATCGATGCCGCCTCGAACAACGGGGTCGACGATGTGCGGGCGCTCCGGGAACGCGTGCGCATCCCGCCCCAGAACGGGCGCTACAAGGTGTACATCATCGATGAGGTACACATGCTCAGCAAGGCCGCTTTTAACGCACTGCTTAAAACACTTGAAGAGCCGCCTGCCCACGCCATTTTTATTTTCGCCACCACCGAGCCCCACAAGGTACTGCCCACCATCCTGTCGCGGTGCCAGCGTTTCGATTTCCGGCGCATCAAAGTGGATGAGATTGTGGACCGGCTCAAAAACATCGCCGTGGCCGAGCAGATCAGCATCGACGAGGAGTCTCTGCACGTGGTGGCACGGAAGGCCGACGGCGCCCTGCGCGACGCACTCGGCATCCTCGACCAGGTGATAGCATTTTGCGGCACCGACATCCGCCATGAGGATGTGCTCAAAGCCCTCAATGTGGTGGGCGCCGACATCCTGTTTGACCTCACCAGGTCCATTGTCGAACACGATTCGGCTACGGGGATGCAGCTGGTGGACCGTGTGCTGCTCGACGGGCACGACATCCAGGAGTTCCTGATCGGGCTAACCGAGCATTTCCGGAACCTCTATTTTGCCCGCGAGGCCGACAACCTGAGCCTGATCGAGGCTTCGGGCGAGATGAAAGCCCGTTACCGGGAGGTTTCCGCCTCCTTCAGCGAAGACGATCTGATGCGCCTGCTGCACATCACCAACGAGGCCCAGTACAAAATACGTGAGGCGCACCAGCCCCGCATCCAGCTTGAGGTTACCGTGCTGAAGCTGATCCGCATGGAACGCACCGCCGGCCTTGCCGAACTGATGCGCGAGATTCGTACGCTTCAGAGCGCGCTCGAAAGCAACGGGGCCGGATCGAAATCCGTTTCCGAATCAACACCCGGCAGCGGCGGAGAGCCCGGAACTTCGCGCCAGTCCCCCCGGCAGACCACGCCGGCAGCGACACCGGCATCGGCTCCGCCATCGAAACCAGCTCAAGCTCCAGCATCGACACAAGCATCGGCTCCGGCAGCAAAACCGGCACCTGCTCCAGCAGCGACTCCAGCATCGTCCCCGGCAGCAAAACCGGCACCTGCGCAAACGGGCGATAGTCATAATCTGTTCGGCGCCCCGTCAATCAACCGCACACAAAACCGCCTGAGCGCCGTTCCCCGGGATGAGGTAACCATAACGTCCCGCCCGGCCGGCAGTGATCAGGAGGATGTATCCGGCCTCGCCGTTAGCGGCAACCTGGCCCTGGCCGCAAAACCCAGGAGCGACATTCACGATACCCCCGGGTTGCAAAGCGACACCGAAGCCGGTTCGGGAAGCGACGGCAGCCAATCCACCGGCGATTCAGAGAAATCCGGTGACGGAGTAATTTCAGACGGAAACAGAGGCGGTAGCAGCGAAAGTAACCGCGGCGGCAACCCCGAAAGCAACCATAAGGGCAACCCCGAAAGCAGCCACGACGGCAACCCCGAAAGCAACCCCGAGGGCAACCTCGAAAGCAACCCCGAGGGTAACA
>RECM01000039.1 GCA_007694035.1 Balneolaceae bacterium | reverse complement strand
CTTAATGTAACAGCCGAACCCAATGATTGAGGGGACCCATATGCCTACAAAAAGGCCTGCGTCCTGAGAACCTGAAAACCACAGATAAATCGAAAAAAACATCGATAATAACGCAGCTAACAGTATTAAATAATCTGAAATCTGATACATATTCTTACAATAAGTTTAATTAATAACTGACAGATTAAGCGGTAATAATAATCTAATTAACAATACATCAAATAGAAAACAACCGCAAAACGTTCCATATACACTGTAAAATCCGGCATTAGACCAGTGTCGAACCCGGAAACTACCGTGCGCTCAAATGGCCTCAGCAGGAATAAAACGGATTTCCCCACCGGTATCGATAATATCTTCCGGACTTTCGCGCTTCAGAAATACAGGATACAGCTCGGTATCTTTCAGATCCACAAGTTTGGTCCAGCGAATATTTTGAATGATCTGCCGGTCCGAACCCAGTTCGGGGTCTGTTCCCATTTTCAGCTCACCCCCCGTTACTACGCAGTTGTAGTAAAATTCCACGGCATGATAGGGATGACGCATGTATTCAGTCACATACCTGGGTTTGAGTGGCTCAATTCCAAGCCCCGTCTCTTCCTTTACCTCCCTGACCAGGGCATCTGCCAGGCTTTCTCCGAACTGTACACCACCCCCGGGGGGCATCCAGAAGGTTTTTCCGGATGCCGGCGATGCAATCTGCACCAGCAGCAGCCGCGAATCGCTGATTATTAACGCATTAACCCTGACCCTCAGATGACCGCCGAAAATCTGGTCGCCAGACATTGATCAGGCCTCTTCGGCAAGGGGCTTTTTGACCCGTGGCTGCACAGCCTCCACAAGGTTGTTCTGCACGCCGTGTTCGAGAGCCGCTTTTATGAAATGAACAAAAAGAGGATGAGGGTAGCTTACCGTACTTTTAAGTTCCGGATGAAACTGCACACCAACAAACCAGGGATGATCCGGGATCTCAACAATCTCTACCAGGTCTCTTTCAGGATTAACACCGGCGATATTCAGACCTTTTTCAACAATCAGATCCCTGTACTTGTTGTTGAATTCATACCGGTGGCGGTGCCGTTCCGATATATTCTTGTCACCATAAGCCTGCATGGACATGGATCCCGGTGTAAGTTCACAGGCATAGGCACCGAGGCGCATGGTACCGCCCATCTCAACATTGTCTTTCTGATCGAGCATCAGATCAATCACCGGGTTTGGTGAATTCTCTTCGAATTCAGTGCTGTTGGCATCAGCCAGGCCGCATACATTCCTCGCATATTCTATAACCGCGCACTGCATGCCCAGGCAAATCCCGAAAAACGGGATACCCTGTGTACGGGCATATTTTACGGCGGCCACTTTGCCTTCAATGCCCCGGCCGCCAAAGCCGGGAGCAACCAGAATACCGCTGATACCCCTGAACTTACGTTCCACGTTTTTTTCAGTAATGTCGTCGCTCTGAATCCATTGCACATTTACCTTGCAGCCATTTACTGCGCCCGCATGGATGAAGGCTTCGGCGATGGATATATACGCGTCTTTGTGCTCAACATATTTGCCGACAAGGGCAACTTTGATTTTTTTATCCGGGTTGTGCACCGATTTAACAAATTCGATCCAATTGTCAAGGTCGGGCTTGTCGGATACTTTCAGGTCGAGTTTTTCAATCACCCGCTTGTCGAGGCCCTCTTCAAGCATCATTAAAGGTACTTCATAGATCGAATCGGCATCGATGGATGCGATCACATCCTCGTATTCCACGTTACAGAATTGTGCGATTTTTCTGCGAATGGAGGGCCCGATCGGCACTTCGGCCCTGCAAACGAGAATATCCGGCTGAAGCCCGATCTCATATATTGTTTTAACGGAGTGCTGGGTCGGTTTTGTTTTCAGTTCGCCGGCCGCCCGGAGGTAAGGCACAAGGGTCAGGTGGATGGAAAGGGTATTCTTCCGGCCTACATCATAGCGCATCTGCCTGAGAGCTTCAATATACGGCAGGCCCTCAATGTCGCCCACGGTACCGCCCGTTTCCACAATCACAACGTCATATTTCCCCGTATTGCCAAGTTCCAGCACCTTCGACTTTATTTCATCGGTAATATGGGGAATCACCTGTACGGTTTTGCCCAGGTATACGCCCTTCCGCTCCTTCATGATTACATCATAGTAGATGCGGCCTGTGGTAAAATTGTTCTGCTGTGAGGTGGGCAGATCCAGAAACCGTTCATAATGGCCGAGATCCAGATCCGTTTCAGCCCCGTCGTCGGTCACATAAACCTCGCCGTGCTCGTAGGGGTTCATGGTCCCGGGGTCAATATTTATGTAGGGATCAAGCTTCTGGATGGTAACTTTCAGGCCCCTGGACACCAATAACCGGCCCAGTGATGCGCAAATGATGCCTTTTCCCAGAGAAGATGTAACTCCGCCGGTTACGAAAATGTATTTGGTATCCATGAGCAGTCGAGGAGTGATGGGTTTTAAAATCGTCGAAAAATAGGACTCTTATGTATGTACTACAACCTCAACTGGCAAGGCTTTTGAAACACCATATAAAAAGTTGTGGAACCCGGAATTATTCTGCACCGCTCAGATAGGTGATTGCCTCTTTGATCCGCCGTTTCTGGTACGAGAGAAATACGATATTCAATACAAATACGGTTATCAATCCGTAGAAAACCCAGGCGCCCAGCTGCGTTACACCCGATAGAAACGAATACCCGAAAAATGCGATCGCGAGTATGTTCACTCCCATCATGATCCAGTACTTTCGGTCTTTCCGGTACAATTGTGCTATCTTGTCGGCCGGAGGAATACTGTTGTGCTCCTTGCCGATGTGAAGCCTCAGAAATGAATCGATTTTTTTTACCTGGTCTTCGTTGTATTGCATAACACCTGTAATTAATTCTGTGATTTTAAAGCCCTGTCAATTGCATCACGTGAGATTTTATCCGTAGCATCCGCATTTTTGGTAAGGTCAAATAGTTGAAACACACCGAGCATAGTGGCAACACATCCCAGAAAACTGACGAAGGCAGCAAGCCATATTGGCTGTACCAGAAACAGCAATGCCATGGTTACCATAAGTAACCCTGATATTATCTGAACAACGGAGCCGGCAAGGTAAAGTGCATTGCGCACAAACAGGCTTTTAAATAACCTTATTACAGATCCGGGGGCAGGTTTTTCCCGGCGGCCTTGTCCGGATGATTTTTTGCCGGTACTTTTTTGATAACTGGAATACACTTCGTGACCTTGTTTTCTATTTTACCTTAAACAATTTAGCTCTTTCACCGTTCAAAAAAACCTCTTTTATGACAGATGATCAAGCAGTTTTTATTTACGGCCGCAAACCGGTTGTCGACTTTCTGAATCAGACACCCGACAAAGTCGATAAACTCTATATCCGGGATTCGGTTCGCGGAGAACTGATAAAAGAGCTTGAGCGGCTTGCCTCCGGATCTAAAATTCCACTGGTAAGGGTGCCTGGCCGAAAATTACAGGATCTTGTAGGGGCGGTTAATGACCAGGGGATTGTGGCGCAGATCAGTGCCGTTACCTATCTGGAGCTTGAAGACTGGCTGGATCAGGCCGATATGTCAGAAAACCCGTTTGTGGTAATTCTGGATGAGATCGAAGATCCGCACAACGTGGGGGCCATAATTCGAACCGCCGTTGCGGCCGGGGCATCGGCGGTTATCCTGCCCAAACACCGGCAGTCGCCGGTTAATGCCACCGTTTTTAAAACATCGGCAGGTACCGCAAACCGGATCCCCATCATCCGTATAGTGAATACCAATCAGTGCCTGATGAAGCTCAAAGACCACGGTTTCTGGACCGGGGCGCTCGAAATGGAAAGCAAAAACACAATCTGGCAGCAAAAATACGACATGCCATTCGGCCTGGTAATAGGTGGCGAGGGCAAAGGCGTTCGTAAAAAAACGCTGGAACACTGCGACTTTACCATCAGCATACCCATGGTAAACGAAGTCGAATCGCTTAATGCCTCCGTAAGTGCATCGCTTGTACTGTATGAAATCGTGAGGTCGCGCCAGTCAGATAAAAAGCGGACCAGGGCCAACTCATGATCGATTCCCCGGAATTATACCAAGAGAACCGGCAGCTGAGTTGGAATTATGATGTAAGGAGTACGAATACAAAAAGGCCCGACAAAACCAGATAAAACAGCCATCTGCGAAGTGCCGGGCTCTGAGAATTACGCGAGGTTGGCAACGATTTCACTTTTCGGGAAGAAGTAGGAAGCTTCGATTTCAGCATTTTCATCGGAATCGGAGCCGTGAACGATATTTTCACCAACACTGTCGGCATAGAGCTTTCTTACGGTGCCGTCTGCCGCTTCTGCCGGGTTTGTAGCCCCTATCAGTTTTCTGAAATCAGCTACGGCATTCTCTTTCTCGAGTACCATGGGCACGCAGGCACCGCTGCTCATAAATTCGCAGAGTTCACCGTAGAAAGGGCGCTCGCTGTGCACGGCATAAAAACCACCGGCGGTAGCTGCCGTTAGGCGGGTCATTTTCAAGGCAACCACCTTGAAACCGGCTTTCTGAATGTGTGTAATTACTTCTCCGATGAGCCCTTTCCGGACACAATCGGGTTTTAAAATTGCAAGAGTTCTGTTGGAAGCCATTGTAAAATTTTTGATAGATAATAATGGTAAATTGCAGGGGCAAATATAGCTGTTTTAAACGCCAAATAGAACCAGGGAATACACTATGTACCAAATTCAGGTTCATTCCCGGAAGCCAGACACAGGAGAACAGCGGTGACTATCGAATTGAAAAACATAACAGGGAAAGATATTACAGGGTATATACCGGAGCTTGCAGAGCTGCGGATTCAGATCTTCAGGGAGTTCCCTTACCTGTACGACGGCAGCCTTACATATGAGAAGCAATATCTGACCTCATACACAACTTCAGATAAAACAATCATCGTTATTGCCCTCCACAAAGGCCGCGTGGTGGGGGCATCAACCGGAATACCACTTCTGCAGCAATCTGATAATATCATCAGGCCCTTCGGGGATTCCGGGTATGCAACTGAAAAAATCTTCTATTTCGGCGAATCCATACTTGAAAAACAATACCGGGGTCACGGAATCGGGGTCCGTTTTTTTGAGGAGCGCGAAAAGCACGCTCACCGTCTGGGTTATCCGTTAACCACGTTTTGTGCTGTAGAAAGGCCGGCTGATCATCCGATGCGCCCGCCAAACTACATCAGCCTCGACGAATTCTGGAACAACCGTGGTTACAGAATCAAACCGGACCTGCGAACCACCTTCCGGTGGCGGGATATCGGTGAAAGCAGTGAAAGTGAAAAGCCGATGGTTTTCTGGATTAAAGAGACGTGAGACGTGAGAAACAAGACATGAGACACAAGACGTGAGACTTGAGACTTGAGACTTGAGACTTGAGACTTGAGACGGTGTTGATGCCTAAATATGGTTGACAAATTAATTAACATGTAATGTTTTGGTCG
>RECM01000228.1 GCA_007694035.1 Balneolaceae bacterium | reverse complement strand
TGAAAAGGGGCTGGGATTCCCACTCTTTCAGAAAAGCGGGGAAATCACCGATGATATTCCGGGCTATCAGTTCTTCCTGCTGTTTTCTGAGAAGTCTTTCCTTTTCATTGCGTATACCAGGTGTACAGCTCTCAAGAATGAGACCTTTTACACAGCCTGTGAGTGTTTTTGCACTTTTTTTTTCAACTTGTGCGGCAATTCTCAGGGCAAGCCTTCCACCCATGCTGTAACCGTGCAGGATAATTGAAGAACCGAAATGGCCGGAATCCAGGATCTGAAGCCAGTCATTAACCTGATTATCGGCGGAATAACGCGATGAATCAGCCGGTACTTCACTCTTCCCGAAACCGGGCAGGTCGGGCAGACACAGGTTGAAATGCCGGGATAATTGTTCGGCTACCGGATAAAACTGCTCGCCTGATCCCATAAAACCATGGAGCATTATGAGCCAGGGGAGAGAAGTATCCCGTTCGGCAAATCGGAAATGACAGGTTATTCCGTTCACCCTGATTCCGGCTTCCTTGATCAACAATCGGGACATCCGCTGAATACTTTAATAACGTTGCCATTGATTCGTGCAAGCATAACGCAGAATAAGACAGCTAAAACTAAAAGTCCCAAAGTTCTCTGCGAATTCTCATAGATTCATCTGCATTTGTAACGCATTCCATAATATGCAAACCCGGTATGGAAGTCAGTTCGCTCCAGGCGTTTAACAAATCATCTGCAGATGTTACTTTCGTGTATTTGATACCATAAGCATCTGCAAGTGACTGGAATTTTACGTTCTGCGGAGTTTCAAAATAGTGTTCATAAATCTGTTTATGACCGTTTATCGGCAGCATTCTGAAAATATTACCGCCACCATTATTGATGATCACAACAATTAGTGTCTGCTCTTTTAGCTGATTGCTCAAAACAAGAGCGTTGCTGTCGTGCAGTGCGGCAATATCACCAATAAAGAGTACTCCATCATGTCCCGCTGCAAGGCAGGCTCCTGAAGCAGTGGAAATAACCCCGTCAATTCCACTGGCACCCCGGTTTGTGATGGTTTTGTTCATGCTGGCGGTCGACCTGAATAAATCGTAATCGCGTACGGGGAAGGAGTTCGAAAGTATTGTTAACCAATTATCAGGTATCAGACCGGTTAAGCTGTTGAACACATGTCCGTCGGTTAAAACACCGGTATTACTCAACAGCGAAGTCCGGCGATCCAGAAAACTGTTCTGCTGGTGCATCCAGAATTTTAACCATTCCGGGTCAATATTCCCGACTTGCCGGGATATAACGGCAAGCTGTTCAACCGGAACTTTCCTGCTTACTGTTCGCAGGGCATCGTTAAAATCATCAGTCCCGGAAAAATGCAGATGCTCTGTATCACTGCAGGCCTCAAAAAAAACTTCTAGCCCTTTTGAGGCGGGGTGTAATCCCGTTCGAATAATGAGGTCGGGTTTAAGCCCGGGAATATTGTGAATTTGACGCAGAAAGGCGTCATATCCGGCAATTCCGTGAAGTATTGCAGGGGCACCGGCACAACGCAGAACCGGGAATCCTGCTTTGGCGAAATTGTGAATGGCTTCCCCAAGGCTTTCGTGGTCCCGGTTTGACGGACCAAGTATAAGCAGGGGGCGTTTCGACTCTCTTATTACAGCCAGAGGTGATCTGATCCCATCATTGCGTGTGTTATGGTTTTCGGTCCCGGCAGGAATTCCGCTTTCCGAACTTGCAGGCTGCGCAACAGTTTCAATACTGTTCTCACCCATTATATCAGATTTAACAGGATTAAACTCCATGCTGTGAATGACCGGTTCAATAAAATCATTTTCCGGCTCGAGCGGTTTGTCGAACGGCAGGTTCAGATGTACCGGTCCTGCGCCAGTTGATGAGATATGCCATAGCTTTTCTGCTATATGAGCAAATATTGCACGATTTTCAGGAGTCGGAAATGGCTCCGGAGCATCCTGGAAAAAAAGGGGGTAATCGCCGAATATTTTTATCTGGTTGATGGTTTGCGGGGCACCACTCATCCGGTCGCGGGGTGGTCTGTCGGCAGTGAGTACAATTAGCGGGGTGGAAGATTTTGCAGCTTCAATTACGGCAGGAAAGTAATTGGCAACAGCTGTTCCTGATGTACAGATCAGAACAGCAGGTACCCCGGTCGATTTCCCCATGCCAAGTGCGAAAAATGCGGCTGAGCGTTCATCGATAATGACGTGCTTTTTGAGTCCCTGATGATAAGCAGCAGCCAATGTAAGAGGTGCTGATCGTGAACCGGGTGAAATAACAACATGCCGCACTCCGTATTCATACAATGAATGAAGCAGGGCATATGTCCGCTCGAAACTTATATTTCCTTTATGAAAATCACCCATGTTTCAGGGCACTGAGCATGGGTATAAATTTCAGCTTTGTCTCATCCCATTCCATATCCGGGTCGGAATCGGCTACAATGCCACATCCTGCATAGAATGTTGCTCTTTTTTTATGGATCAGGCCGCTTCTGATAGCAACCAGAAACTCACCTCTGTTCCTGTTGTTGTACCAGCCGACAGGACCGGCGTACCAGCCTCGTTCAAAACGCTCAAACTGCTGAATATACCTGTTTGAATTCAACGAAGGATAACCGCCTACTGCAGGAGTGGGGTGCATCAGCTCAACAAGCTGGAAGGGGTCAATCCGGTTGTTGAGCCAGGCAGAAACGGGTGTGTACAGGTGCTGTACATTCGAAAATTTTTTAATGCCCGGTTTTTCAGGCATATCCAGTTCTTTTGCATGATCAAACAGTTTTTCTCTTATGGCGCTTACCACATAACTGTGCTCTTCAATGTCTTTTTTACTGTTCAGGAGTTTCTTTTCAAGAATAGCATCTTCCGTTGCTGTTTTACCCCTTGATATACTGCCTGCCAGGGCCTCCGTGAGAATAAGTGACGGACGGTAAGAAAAAAGACGTTCCGGTGAACTGCCGATGAAGGCTGATGATCCGCTTATCTGAACAAGAAAAGAATAGCATGATGGGTACTCTTTTCTGAGCTGGTTCACAAGTCTGGTTGGAGTTATTTCACGGGTTGCTTCGATATTCAGCGACCGTGCAAGTACAATTTTTTCAAATATACTGTCACGAATCAGTTGTTTTGCATTGTTTATGCTCTCTTTCCAGCTGCGGAATTCATGAGGTTGTTCAGTGATTTGAAATTCAAGCGGCGTTTGTTGCCCCTCAACAAAAATATCTCCTTTAATGCCGGTTTGTATACAGTTCTTCAGCTTCTCTAACTTATCGAGCTGATTGCCGCAAACATCTTCCGCATTATCATCAGCATTTATTTCTGTTACCAGGGTCAGCAGGCATAGTTTTCCGTCTTTTACAAATATCCATTCAGGAATCACAAAAGAGGCAGCATCGAAAATATTCCACTGGGTACGGGCCTTTTGATCAAAAAATGAAAAACCGCCCATGTAAAATACACCATTGAGGCTGTGGTCAAATTCAGCATACTCGATGGTTCTGGCCTGCCACGAAAGAATTTTTTTTGAAATACTGCTGAAGCGGTCAGGTCCCCTGGCCTTTAAGAGGTGTAATTTATTACCCGCTGCAACAGCCAGGCTTTGGTCGGGATGTTCCCAATAATATTGGAATTCATCCTTCTTGCCGAGCAGTTCAAGCACAGCCAGTGGATCAGTATTCTCAAAAGGTGTAGTGATTGAAAGCAAGGCTGGTTTGCGCTCCCGTTTAGCAACACCAATAGCAGATGTGGCAGCACTCAGCAGATCTGTACTTATTACTGATGAGTCGGGCTGATAAGACAAGGGTTCATTTTCGTTAAAGGGTTCCAAATGGCTGTGATTTTAAACGTATAAATGCCGATAGTCCAAAAATAATTCAAAATTTTCAAAAAATATTGAAAGTTTTAAGAAAACTTCCAAGTCAATGCGCCGCAAATATAAGAGCAGGAAGATTGAAAACTCAACTAATGAATGCAACCAGTATTTTATCTGAATATGTAACTAATTATGATAGTTGCCGATATGCTCATTTAAAGACAAAACAATTGAAAAGGCCAACTAACTGTCCGGGCTGAAAGAATAACCTTAAACAGGAAAATCCCTAAATAAAATTGAATGCGTAATCAATGATTTTCAATTCAGGCTTGTATAAGGATATCAAATAGATAGGGTGATGACTGCTGTAAGCCCGGAAATTATATTCATCCGCATTCTAAATAATTGATGTTGTAAGCGCTTTTTTGGGGAACTAAAGGTGGTAATTATTGTTTTCTTACGTAAATTCAGTAACGGAAATTTACCATCTACCGACTTACAAATACTGACATGGTTGAACTAAGGGATTTTAACTGGGATCATGTTGATACCCATTTTACGTGGAATAATGACGAGGGGTTGAATTTTAATGATTCAGATTACCCGCTTGTTTATGAAAGTTTTGATTCATTTTCGAAACGAATGAAACAGCTGTTAAGCCCCGGCAATAATTCAAACAGAATTTTCGAGATATATCATATCAACGACAGCAAATTGATAGGAGTCGTTGATATTCACGGTATAGATCCGATCAACAAACGGTGTTTTATAGACGCCACCATCGGCGATATCAATTACAGGGATAAAGGGTACGGCCGAAAGGCTTTCAGCCTCGCTGTTGATTACTGTTTCCGAGAACTCAATATGCACAAAGTCTGCACGTCTGCATTCGATTTTAACGAAAAATGGATCAGTATCGTTGAGGGGATGGGGTTCAGGCAGGAGGGAGAACTGCGTGAACATACACTCAAGAATGGCAAATATTGCAACAAACTGATTTTTGGTTTTCTTGAGTCTGAATATTCCGAAAACTTTGCAGAATCAACTCACCGGCGTTCACAAAACGGAATATGAACCGGATGATGTGACTATTTGTTTGGTCCGGCCTGTGTTATACAGTCTGTTATAATGGCTGAATCCGCCCTGTTATCTGGCGTGGTCAACAAGATTGTGGCGGTAGGGATGAAGAATTCCGTATTCCTCCGGATCATAATCTGCTATTTCGTAGAAATAATCCCAGGCAAGCTTGCTTTCGCCGTTGTCGTCCACCCAATTGATATGGCTCTGTTTAATCAGGCCGACAATACGGTTGGCATATTCAATTCTGCTCTGCTCGTCCTGAATACGGGGCAGTGCCTCGATCATTAAATCCAGATTGAGCCCGCAATCGAAATCTTTTGGTTTACGTAGTTTTAAAAACATTATTCAGGTTTCTTGTGCCTGTTTATTATGAATTGTTGGTGGAACGAAACTGAATATAGTTAATTGTTAGCGAGCAAGCACAAATTTTGAGTATTTAGATATCATCGCTGAGAGCCTTTATAAATAAGGGCTTATTTATTAACATTAGCCATCAGCACTATAAAGGTATTCAGAGTAGTGACGGGCAGAATTTCTCTCTATTTTGTACACCTGTTAAAAAAAGATCATAATAGTTTTCATGTATGTGGCATAATTCCATAATCGATACGATCGGCAACACTCCCCTTATTAAACTGCACACTGTGACCAAAGATTTAAAACCAACGGTTCTTGCCAAGGTTGAATATTTTAATCCGGGTCAGAGTGTTAAAGACAGAATAGCACTCAAGATGATAGAAGACGGGGAGAGAGAGGGGAAACTGAAACCGGGCTACACCATCATCGAAGGTACATCAGGTAACACAGGCCTGGGCCTTGCCCTTGCTGCAGCTGTACGTGGCTATAAATGCATATTTACGACCACAGACAAACAAAGTATGGAGAAGGTGAATATTCTGCGTGCTCTGGGTGCTGAAGTGAGGATTTGTCCGACAAATGTGGAGCCTGATGACCCGAGAAGCTATTATTCTGTAGCCAAACGCCTGAGTGAAGAAATCCAGGATTCATGGTACCCAAACCAGTACGACAACCTGAGCAACACACAGGCACATTTTGAATCTACAGGTCCGGAAATCTGGGAACAGACCGAAGGTAAAATCACCCATTTTGTTGCCGGCATGGGTACCGGAGGCACCATTACCGGTGTGTCAAAATATTTGAAGTCAAAAAATGAATCGATCAAGGTAATAGGTATCGATTCAATTGGGTCTGTATACAAGAAATATTTTGAGACCGGCGAGTTTGATAAAAAAGTTATCGGCCCCTACCTGACAGAAGGTATAGGTGAGGATATAATACCGGCCAACATGGATTTCAGTTTTGTGGATGCGGTAGTTCAATGCCCCGACAAGGATGCATTCCTCACAACACGTGCATTGGCCCGGAAAGAAGGTCTGTTTGTTGGTGGTAGTTGCGGGTCAGCTGTCTGGGGTGCTATTCAGTACATCCGGCAGCAGAACCTGGGTGAGAACGATCTGGTTGTTGTTCTGCTTCCCGACAGCGGTACCCGCTATGTTTCAAAAATTTATAACGATGAATGGATGGAATCTAACGGGTTCATTGAAACAGCTTCAAAACTCAAGGCAATTGATATTGCCGCGATAAAACCCAGCCAGTACCAGGATTTTTTTACCGCCGATGCCGACGAAACCATTGGCGATGCAATCCGGATAATGCAGCAGGAGGAAATTTCCCAGATGCCTGTTATTAAAGACGGGGTTTTTGTTGGCAGCCTCAGCGACAACAGGATTTTGAATCGCCTGATTGCCGATCCGCAGGCCAAATCCCTGAAAGTATCCGATATAATGAACGCCCCGTTTCCGGTAATTAAACCTGATATGCCGGTAGATAAAATTTCGTCACTTTTGGATAAAGACACGTCAGCCGTTGTTGTAAAATTGGAAGATGATCAGTATGGTATTCTTACGAAAAGCGATCTGATACATGCTCTTGCGAGTACAGAGGAAACCGAAAATAATAAATGAACACATGGACCAGAAAAAGAAACAACTTGAAATTGAACTGACTAAAGAAGAATCGACCGGCAGTTACTCGAATCTGGTGATGATTACACATTCGGCTTCCGAGTTTGTATTCGATTTCATTACAGTGATGCCGGGCCTGCCAAAGGCCAAAGTGGTGAAGAGAATGATACTGACCCCAGACCACGCCAAGCGTTTTTCACAGGCACTGGCAGATAATATTAAACGGTTTGAGGAGCAGAATGGCACTATCTCGACAGAGGGAAAAATGGATATGCCATTTAATTTCAGGGGCCCTTTACCCGAGGCCTGACATGAAACGGATAAACCGGGGTGCAACAGCCGATTATTTCTTTGCTTTGATCAGTAAAAAAAGACCTACTACGGCAAATAACAGGTGAGGCAGAGCAGCTGTAGTTACCGGATCAATTGTACCGCTGTAACCAAATGGTTCCAGCAGTTTCATGAATCCAAGGTACAGCACGGTAATTACAAGCCCGATACCCAGATAAACACCTTTGCCTCCTTTTCTTCGTTCAGATGCGACAGTAAGGCCTATAATGGTTATAACCAATATTGAAAACGGATAGGCCAGCCTGGTATAAAACTGTACCTGAGGCAAGGCAATACCTTCTGCACCGCTTCGCTGCAGCGAACTGATATATTCGGCAACCTCAGGGTATGTTAACTGATATACATCTGAAGTTGTTCTGGCAAAATCCCTGGGTAAAAGGTTTAACGTGGTATCCCGCGTTTCGAACCGCAATGATTCAATACCCTGGTTGTTGAAGATTCGCTCTTCGCCGTTATGCAAAATCCAGTGGCCCGCCTCAGTGTCCCAGTTCATCCTGCTTGCTTCAACGGTTTTATTGATCCTGTTCTGATGAATCTGGTACATCATAACCCGGTAACCCACCATTTCACGTCCGTCAAAATAGTTGATCACAATTAGCGTGGAGTCAGATTCCTGCCTGTATACAACATTTCTGTCGATACGGTCCGATCTTTTCATCAGGAATTCGCGCTCAAATTCGATGCGTTGCGAGGTTGATTTTGGCACAATGAACCCATCCAGGAATGCAACAACAGCAAAGCAGATCACGGCAAAAAAGAGATATGGAACGGCAAGCCGGTACAGGCTTATACCAGCTGCTTTCAGCGCTATAATTTCAAGTCTTTCAGCCATCTGCCCGGTCACAAGCAGGCAGGCTATAAACACTGCGACCGGCGTTACCAGACGGATCATCTCCGGTATATAATGCAGATAGTAATCATTCCAAATCTGTTCCATTGTGGCACCACGATCGGTGAAACTGTCGCTGTTTTCAGAGAAGTCAATAATCACAAAAATGAAGATCAACAGTGCCAGCACCATAGTGGTTATTACAGCCAGGCGTTTGAATATATAGATATCTATAAATTTCACGTGGCTTTCCGTCTGAGGTCACTGAAATGAAATTCAGTGATTAGTTTCACTGTCAAGATTATTCCAACTATAAGCAGCGTTATGTTAGCGAACCACATACCGGTAAATGGTGAAATGATCATGCGGTCGGCCAGTTTTTCTCCCTGAATTATCCCCATCCAATAGTAGGTGAAAAGTATTGTACTAATTACCGCATTAAACCCGATGTTTCCTTTTTTTGTTAGCATGCCAAGCGGGGCCCCCAATAATACAAAAATGATGCAGCCTACGGGTATGGATAATTTTTTATGCACTTCTACCATGTACTGTGCAGCCCTTTCCATTCGCCATCGCACGCTGTTGCCCAGGTTCACTGCCGATGAACTGGTTTCCCTCAGTGTTGAAAGGGAATTATCGGCCACAAATGTCATGCGGGTTCTGTCCGGCATATGGCGAAGGGTTTCAAACCTGGTTATTTTTTCATGCGAAGGGTTGTATGAAACTGAATGTGCAGAAATTATCCCGTCATTATGGGCAAGATCATGCGATGGCGCGTTATTTTCCTGAGTTATGGCGGCTACTGTTAACGTGTCCCGGAGTTCTGATTCGGCCTGCCTACCGGGATATATTTTCTCGTTAATCCCCTTGATCATCGATACGGGGCTCCGGTTTATGAACTGCTTGATTTCCCTGTCTATTTCCCGGTGGAGGGAATCGACAGTTGCCCTCATAGCCTGTGAACTCATTGTCCGGTCATCCCTGCGGTGCTGGGTCGGATCACTTCGTGAAAAATTGAGATCAGCCACATCAAACTGAATTCTGTAGGTAGAGAAATCAGTTTCTTCAACACGTGTCTTGCCAGTTACATTAGAGGGTATATCTCTTAATACGCTCCCATCGAACAGGTACAGGGTAAGCGCGTTATAGCGTTCATCACTTTTGAGGTAGCCTGATTTAGCTTTAATTACGGCCTGATCGCGTTCAGAAGTAGGTTGCTGGAAAAGTGTGATGTTAAACAAGCTGTCTCCTCCCGCCTCAATCTGCCGCACCAGGAATGAATATCCATCAATACCTTCATAGAATACATTCTGCTTGAGATCAAATCCCGGTTTTTTCATCCGTATATCCATAAACAATGCCCTGGCCCGGTAGTTTGCTTCAGGCAGTACATCATTCGAAAACCAGGTAAGAAAGATGGATAACAGCATGGCCACAAATAAAACAGGCTTAATTACGGAAAGCGGACTAATTCCTGCGGCTTTAAGTGCAGCCAGTTCATTGGTCTCGGCGAAATTGCCGAATGTCATAAGGCAGGCAACCAGAATGGACATGGGAACGGCCATAACAACCATATAGGCCAGATTGACGGATATAAGTTCAATAATAACTGTAAAAGGGATATCTTTGCCTACAATTTTGTCGAGATGCAATACAAGAAACTGTAACAGCAGCAGGAACATAATTATCGAAAAACAGAAAACAAACGGGCCTGCATGCCGTTTTAAAATTTCAAGTTGTATGCTTGATAGCCGAAACTTCATATTCATTGATCAAAAATCGGTTGATGCATGATAAAAATCGTGCTATACTTCGAGCTTCATGCATTCTATCGGAAAACGTGCTTCAATGCCTTTTCTGATCTGAAGTTAACCTTTTTTATCTATTAACTGTCGTTCAAATTCATCACGCGGCTGTGTTCAAAGCCTTCCGTAATCGTCACTATCACATCCTTATAACAAACTTGTTGCCTATAGATCACCTCTACGATGTTGCAAGCTGAAAAAAGCTTTAAATAATCACGATTTGTAAACTGAGCGCATATTCCAACAAGTGCAACTCGTTAAGCTAAAGTTATCTGCGAAGGCCGGCCTTCCCCTGCTTATAATAGCACTGATCATGCTATGTGAAATTGCTGTTGCCCAGCAGGGTACACGCAATCGCCAGCCCAACCGTATCCAGGCAGAAGCCGCACCGGCTGATACCCTGCCACATATTGTTCCCATCCGCACGGTGAGGCACAACTGGCAGATTACTCCCTTCCCGCGGCGTACATCACCGCTGCAGCAAATTCGGATGAATGAAGACCGCATCGTAATTCAAAAAGATTCTCTGGGCAATTATGTTGTACAACGCCGTGTGCTGAACATGCCGGCAAGCGAGCGGGTTATTTATGATTTTGAAACGATGTCAAGCCTGAACATGCAGTCAGCAAAAACGGGCAACTGGCGTAAACTTGTTCGTGAGGCGGAAAGACGCAGGGATTTAGGCCGGGGGCTGCTGGATTTCCGGATCGCAATACCCGGCGGCCGAAGTTCTGCCTTCACCACAATATTCGGTAAGCCCGAAGTAAATTTGAGGGTTACAGGTACGGCCAACATGAACCTGGGGGCAAGTATCCGGGAAACGGAGGATCCTGCCATTCCGCCCAACCAGCAGCGACGGGTTGATCCCTTATTCAATCAGAACCTCAAGCTTAATATTCAGGGTACCATTGGCGATAAACTTACCATCCGTACCGACTGGGATACCGAACGCACGTTTGACTATGAGAACCGCCTCAATATAGTTTACCAGGGTTACGACGACGAAATCCTGCAAACGGTTGAGCTTGGTAACGTTTCTATGGAAACGGGAAACTCACTTATCAGGGGTGGTGGTTCACTTTTTGGCATAAAATCAAAAGCAAGGGTTGGTGCACTTGAACTCACATCAGTATTGTCGCAGCAGGAGGGAAAGGGCCAGTCTCAGACCATCAGCGGCGGGTCGCAGTCGCGCGACCTTAATATTGCTCCAAACAGTTATGAGGACGACCGGCATTTCTTTCTCGATTTTTATGCACGGCAGGAATTTGAAGATGCCATGTCGGATCCGGTTGTACTCAGGCGGCTGTTCAATATCATTAATATTGAAGTGTATCTGCTGAATGTGTCATCACAATCTGAAGTGGGGCAGCGACTGGGTGTAGCACTACTCGACAAAGGTGTAAGAAGAGCTCCCGACGGAACTTTTTTCCCGCCTGATGAAGATTTCGATCCATTTTCAGAAGATTTTCTGAACCAGTTCAGGGATCCAAGTACATCGGTATCGGAAGCGGAACTCGGTGTTGAATCGAGTGAAATGGCCCAGGGGTTCTTTATCCCGCTTATTGAAGGCGTTGATTACACAGTAAATCAGGATTTGGGCTACATTTCACTTGGCCGGCGTCTTGAATCGCGCCAGGCTCTGGCCGTTTCATACAGCTACAGGGATCCATCCGGAAACATCGTGTATGTTGGCGATATCAATCAGGGCGACAACCAGCGTATTTTCCTGAAACTTCTCAGGCCGCAGAACCAGTCGCCCAGTGCAAGGGCCTGGGATCTGACCATGAGGAACATCTACTCCCTCAATGCCAACAATCTGACCAGAGAGTCGCTCGAGCTCGATATTTTTTACACCGGTGCCACTACCGATCAGACCAACCTGCCGGGTATCAACAATATTCTGTTACGCGACCTTGGCCTCGACAGGGTAGGCCCACAGGGGGATCCCGGGCCCGATAATACCGTGGATTTTAACACCGGTACGCTCGACCCTGCAAGCGGGAGAATCATCTTCCCCTATCTTGAACCATTTGGGCAACGGATAGAGGATCTGATCAACAATTCAGCCCTCTCCGAGCAAGCCCGGCAGGAGGCGCGCGACAGGCTGGTTTTCAGAGAGCTATATACATCAACCACTCAGACTGCATCACAAAACTCAAAGAACAGCATTTACAGAATAAAAGGGCGGACCAGGGGCGGCGTTTCCGACAGCTATTTCCTTGGCATCGGCCTTGTAGAGGGCTCAGTAAGAGTTACGGCCAATGGCGTTGAACTTGGCGAAGGCACAGATTATGAGGTCGATTACATTACCGGTTCAATCATAATAACAAACAGAAGATACCTTACGCCGGGTCAGGAAATTCGAATTGATTATGAAAGTCAGCAGCTGCTGCAGATTCAGCAAACTACGTTCACCGGGTTGCGGGCTCAGTATAATGTGTCGGACCGTATTGCAGTGGGAGGTACATATTTCCACCTCAAAGAGAGGCCGTTGCAAGATAAAATCCCAATCGGTGATGAACCCATCAGCAATACCACCATCGGCCTTGATGCGACGGCCAATTTTGACGCCCCCTGGTTAACCCGTGCCATCGACTGGCTGCCCCTTATTCAAACCCGGTCGCCATCACGTATATCCCTGGCTGGTGAATGGGCGCAGCTCAGGCCCAGTGTATCGCAGACCAATGCCGTAAGAAGGGCTATTAACGACAACAGACTGTTTCCGGATGAAGAAAACGGGCTTGCATTTATCGATGAATTTGAAGGGGCTAAAACAAGCATCAGCCTTATGGGTCCCGGGCGCTGGGCTCTGGCGGCTGCACCTTACGCCCTGCCTGGTATTGACATGGATTTGACTTTGGCAGATCAGTCAATACCTGAACGTGTAAGAAGATCAGACCTCCGTGCCCAATTTTCCTGGTATAGTATATCAAGTTCACTAATACGCACATCGGGGGCCAACCCAACCGTTGAGTCGCTTCCGGTGGCAGTTCGCGACGTATTCCCGAACAGGGAAGTGCGTATAGACGAGCAGGAGCTGCAGACGCTGGATATCTACTACAATCCACGAGACCGCGGGCCCTATAATTATAACATGAATCTTCGCGACAAGCTGGAGAATGAACCGGAAAATATGTGGGGCGGTATGACCACGGTATTGCCCGGCGGGTTGAGCGACCTCACACAGAACAATGTCGAATTCCTGGAATTCTGGGTACAGTCTATTCTGCCCGACGGGCGCGCACCAACCGGTCAGGATATCTTCGATTACAATGGATCAATTTACATCGACATCGGAACAGTAAATGAGGATGTGATACCGAACAACCTCAATAACACGGAAGATGGTCTGGCCGACCGTTCCAATAACCTGAGACCCGACAGGGCCGATAGTCCGAGGTCGTATGTGATCGCATCTCCTGTAGAACAGGACGGACAATTTTCAGTTGCTAATATAGAACTTGAGGATGTGGGCCTTGATGGTGCCCCGAGCACCGGTGGTATCGACGGATTCAATGAGCAGGTGCTGTTCGCCGACTTCATTGAACGCATGCAGCAGGTTTACTCGGATGATCCAGCCACATTTGAACGCATTTTGAATGACCCCTCGAACGACAGGTTTGTCTATTTTAATGACCCGACAGTAAGGAACCTGCCGCTTCACGAGCGTTTTCACAGGATGTACGGTTACTATGAAGGCAATGCACAAACCAGTGGCGCTTCAAGGGCGGTAACAAACAGGCCCGACAGCGAGGGACTTCTCAACCCGGCGGTAGTGAACCTTGAGAATGCATTTTTTCAGTACGAATTGAACTGGAATCCGGCAGATACCGCCGCTTTGAACGTTGGTAATAACTACATTGTCGACAAGGTAGACGGTGGTCAGCAGTGGAATACCTGGTACCAGGTACGCATCCCTTTGCGTGATATAATACGCCAGATAGGAAATATTGAAAATCTGCAGCAGGTAACGCATATCCGTATTTGGATGAGTGGATACCGTGAACCCTTCACTCTCAGGTTTGCAACGCTTGAACTTGTGGGCAATCAATGGCGAAAGGCCCAGGAGATTGGCAATTCGGCAAACATAAATACACTCTTTGAAGTATCTACCATCAATATTGAGGAAAATTCGAACCGGCAGCCTGTTCCCTACAGAATACCCAGGGGGGCTATCCGTTCACAGGTAAGGGGGCAGCAGGAGACCATTCAGCAGAATGAACAATCAATGGCATTGTCTGTTGAAGACCTCAGACCGGGCGATATAAGGCTGGTACGTCGTTTTTATCCTTCCGGGCTGGATCTGTTGAACTATTCCAATATGCGGATGTTTGTGCATGGTGAAGGCTACAACAAAAGGGAAGATATAGAACTTGTTGTACGTATGGGTACCAACCTGGAGACCAATTATTACGAATACCGGCAGCCCATTACACCTACCGACACTACACATCGTTTCACCCAGCTAAGTACAAATGATCAGGCTGCAATTGATCTGGATACCGAACTCATCTGGCTGCCCGATGAGAACAGTATGAACCTGGTGCTGGCAAGTTTTAATCAGCTCAAACAACTCAGAAACCTCGAAGATGTTGCTCCGGACGACATATATGAGCGCAGGGATATTGTAATCGATGCGCCGCCCGGAACGGTGCTGGCAATGCGTGGAAATCCGTCGCTTGGGCAGATAACCGAAATCGGGATTGGTATACGCAACCCCTATGATACAAAAACAGCACAACCCGGCCAGCAGCCTGTTCGGGGGGTGCCGTCGCTCGATGCTGAAATCTGGGTGAATGAACTCAGGGTATCGGGTTTTGATGACCGGAAAGGGTGGGCTGCCAAGTTCAATGCCCGCATTGATCTGGCTGATGTAGCCAGCATAAATGCCCAGTACAACCGCAGTACCGATGGCTACGGGGCCCTGGAATCGCGAATCAATGAACGGAACATGAACGATCAGGAGAGCTTTAGTTTTACCTCCAGTTTCAATGTTCATAAACTGGTGCCCGAACGCTATGGCTGGAATATGCCGGTTTCGTTTTCAGTGCGCAGAAGTGTAAGTACGCCCAGGTTTCTTCCAAGAGAGGGCGACATACGCTTCTCAGACTTCCGGGATGCCATTGAAGCCGGAGAACCTGATGAAGCAGAGCGGGAGCGGTTGATCAATGAGAAGCTTGAGGAAATTCAGACCTTTGATGAAAACTATACGTTCAATATTTCTAATCTGACCAAGCGCAATTCCGAGTCGAAACTACTCAGGTATACCATCGACAATCTCAATTTCAACTACAATTTCAGCACAGCCAGCCGGAGCAGCCCAACCCAGGCGTTTAATGATGACTGGAATTACAGAACAGGGCTTGGTTACAATCTTTCCATCCCCAACATAAGTACGGTTCGCCCGCTCTTCTTTCTTGAAAACACGCCGGTACTGAATCTCATTTCGGGGTTGAGACTGGCCTATGTGCCATCTAATGTTACCATGCAAACGGGCCTTAACCGCAGGTATAATGAATCCCGCAGGCGTTCATTTGAAGGACAGGATCCATTCCCGTTACAGCAGCAGCATACCTTTAACTGGACAAAACAGTTCGGTATTACTTACAACATATCCCCGCCCGTTCAACTTGGAATGAACATCAACGCATCGCATAACCTGGCCAACCTGGGAATTGAAGAAACGGCAGACAGCCTGGTTTTCCGCACAAGATCAACCTTTGATGTATTCAATGATATCATTACCGGAGATTCCATTAAACCACGCCTCGATACCTATAATGAGAGTTATAATGCAAGTTTCCGTCCCCGCCTGAACAGGATCAGATCGCTAAACTGGATTACTTATTCGGCTACATACCGGGGCGGCTTCAACTGGCAGAATACAGCGCAGGGGTCCGGCCTTGGTGCTAACCTCAGCAATTCACTTAATCTGAGCCAGACTTCGAATATCCGTTTCCAGGAGTTGCTAAAAAAAATCCCGTTTTACGACAGGACCCTGCAGGCAGACCAGCAGGAGACACGTGAGCGAGAACGCCGGAAAAGGATCAGAGACCAGCAAAGGCAACGAGAAAGAGAACAGCGTGCCCGGGAACAGGAACATGGCGAGGCCGTGGGTCGCGGAGAAGCGACACGGAATACTGCCCAACCCCGGAATCAGCAAGCCGAGCAGGAGTCATACACTATGTCTGAAAACATCCGGTTTTATGGCAGGCGGTTTATGCTGGGACTGGTCAGCTTTCAATCGTTTGATTTCACTTATACTCATGGCCAGACATCTCGCCAGGGGGGCTATGACGGGGGTACCAGCCCGCTGAATATGTTCAACGATGTTAACGATGCGAGTTTTTCTCCCACTTTCCTCTACAGAATCGGCGTTCAGAACAATATTCCGATAAATCAGATTGTAAGACCTGATGAGATGTCTGCCATAAATGTAACCCGGTTTTTTAACAATACCGACGATCTGAGTCTGAGATCGAGGATGCAGCCCTTCCGTGATATCACAATCGATCTTGACTGGTCGACCGGCTGGAATGAAAACAACAATTTTACCCAGACTATTTTTTCGGATTCAATAGCCACACAGATTAACCAGACTGGTGGTATCAATGCAACCGTATGGGCATTCGGCGGCGGATACGACAGCTTCTTCAGGTCACAGCTTCAGACTGCTTTCGACGACATCCAGCCCGGCAGTACCATAATTGATGACAGAACAGGCAACCAGGATGGGCGCACCGTTCTTGGACGCAGGGCACTTGAAGAAGATTTCAGGCGCTCGTATATCTATGGAGGCGGCACTACCTTTGGTGACAAGGGCTTTATACCCATGCCGCTGCCAAACTGGAATATTCAATGGACAGGGTGGGAGAAAAGGCTTCCCTTTATCAAACAATATCTGACCAGGGCTACCATCAGTCACCGTTACCAGGGCCGTTACCGTACCGACTGGGCATTTAATCCTGATTTTGGTGCCCAGATTGACCGGAGAGTGGGAAATTACCAGGTACTTGACACAAGGCCTGAATTCCAGGCATCATCCATTACCCTTGAACGAAGCTTCAGCCCTTTAATTCAGTTGAGCCTTACCTGGAAGTCGGGACTTTCCACCAGCCTTCAGTACGACAGAAGCCGGATCACGACGTTCAGTCTCTCCAATTCAAATGTAATTGAAAGAAACTCAAGCGGCATCCGTTTTACTGCCAATTACAGCAAACGCGGTTTCCGGTTGCCCTTTATGCGACGATTCCAGAACACGTTAAACCTGAGATTGTCGGTTTCGTACAACGAGGATGTACAAAATACATTTCTGCTGAACACCGATTTGCAGCAGGTACTGCAACTTGATCAGAGTGAACTTATTCTGGATCCGTCGCTATATGTACCGGGCGAACCCAATGTAAGGGGTGATAACAGAATCCAGATTGCCCCCCTGATTGGTTATGAATTCTCCCAGACGGTTAAAATGAATTTTGAATACACCTTCTTCAAACTGATGCCGAAATCCAGCAATATTTTCCCGAGAACCGATCAGGATATTCGTTTTAACATCATTGTTTCAATCCGTTCGAACTAACCGGAGGTACACATTTTCAGGATTTTTTCCTGCTGATAAAGCCCGGAATCAGTCCCAGCATGCAGAAATACCCGATCAGATCGCCATACCTGGTATAGAAGGTGAGATGGGAATACACAGGAACATCAATTGCGAGTACATCCCGGGTCCAGTAAACCGTTTTAGAGTGCACGTCACCATTGGAAAGAATCATACCTGATATACCGTTGTTTGCACTTCTTATAACAGCCCGCCGGTTTTCAATAGCGCGTAGCCTGGCAAAATCGTAATGCTGAATATGCCCGCTCGTATTGCCCCACCACCCGTCGTTTGTTATCACTGTAATCACGCCGGACCCCTGTTTTACGAACCGTCTTACCCAATCGGGAAAGACAGAGTCATAGCAGATTACTGCAGGCAGAAAGGTATCGTCGATTTTGAAGACTGTTGTCTCCTGGCCTCTGCCAAAACCCGATATACCGGCCCAGTCGACACCGGGTACCGGAATGTGTTGAAGTTGTTCAACGAAGGGGATCCGTTCGACAATCGGCACCAGCTTGCCTTTTCCGTAAGAACTGATACTCCCGTCGGTATCGAACTTGACAGCAGCATTGTAGATGTTGAAGCGCTGGCTGTCGTTATACGTTCTGTATACCGGGGGTTCATACCCGGGCTCATAATAGCGGTACAAAGCGGCACCTGTTATGAGCGGTACACCCCATTCTCTTACACGATTCAGTATGTACATGTCATTTGATCTCGGACGATTCTCATGAACATTACTCAACAATGCATTTTCCGGCCACAGAACAAGGCGGGTTGCCCCGCTGATTTTCGTCTCGGACAGATCAAGCATTTCAACAAGCGGGTCGAATGTATTGGAAAAGCCGGAGAGTTCCAGATAGGAGTCGTGATTTGGCTGTACGATCACAACTTCGATAGATTTGTCGGGTTTATCGGTGTACGTGTAGTAAATTACCAACGATATGATGATGGGAAGAAACATCGCTGCCAGGGTATATGAAAGTACCTGATTCTTCCATGTGGCCAGAAAATAATAGATCAGGGCCGAAGTGAATACGATCCAGAAAGTAATTCCAAGAGATCCTGTATAGGCTATGTACTGAACAAGTAACACGGAATTGGAGAAAGCATTGGCTGCCGATAGCCAGGGCCATGCCAGGTCCCATCGGTAATGAAGAAATTCGTAGATGGTCCATGCAGATGCAACTGATACGGCCATGGCAAGCGGATGAAGGCCGGATTTAACGAAATACCTGACCAGTAAAAAGGGCAGCGTCATTATGGCGGCGTTGGCGAGTATCGCCGAAATACCGCCGGCAACGGTGGCAAAGCTGAGCCAGTAGGTAGCGATGGTATTCCAGATCACAAACGAAATGTATGTATAAAAAGCTGTCTCACGGCCGCTTTCAGCAAGAGAGGCGAGCCGGATAAGCAGCACAAAGGCCGGAAACATAAGGAAAGGGAAGGGAAACGGTGGATAACTCATGCCAAGCAGGATTCCGGCAGTTACCGCCAGGTAGTATTTTCCGTTCCAGAAAGTTTCGGTAAATGATTTCATTCGGTGTATCCGTTGCCTGAAATAATGACCACAATTTCGCCTTTCACAGATTCCCGGCCGGAAAATTCCCGAAGAACATCGGCAGCGCTGCCACGAACGATTTCTTCAAATTTTTTCGTGAGTTCACGGGCAACGGCAACGATTCTGCCTTCACCACAGTGCTCAACAATGTCGGCAAGCAGCCGCTTGATCCTGTGGGGGCTTTCGAAGAGGATGATGGTACGGTCTTCCATGGCAATCTGCTGCATACGTGTTTTCCTGCCTTTTTTCGGAGGCAGAAAACCCTCATAGGCAAACCTGTCGCAGGGTAGTCCGCTACCCACCAGTGCTGTTATTGCGGCACTGGGACCGGGCAAAGCTATAACCTGTATACCTTCGATATGGGCCTGCCTTACAGCCAGGAATCCGGGATCGGATATACCCGGGGTGCCGGCATCAGAAATGAGGGCTATCTGTTCCCCGTTTTTAAGGCGCTGAATCAGGTCGGCAACCTTTCGGTGTTCATTATGCTGATGGAAAGAGACCAGTGGCTTGCTTATGCCAAGATGCCTGAGCAGAACCGACGAGGTGCGGGTGTCTTCACAGGCAATCACATCAACCATCGACATCACCTCAGCCGCCCGCCGTGTAATATCCCCAAGGTTGCCGATTGGGGTTGGGATAATATAGAGTGTACCGTTCATATGGAGGCATAAACTACGGCAGAAAATTCAAATTCTCGAAGAAGTTTTCCGGGTGCGGAATATTCAGGCTCTACTGTGTCAATATCTTCCCACCTTATCGTTAAATACGTTATTTTGATACGTTAATATTGCGGGCTGCCAAACCCGCAGATTTGTTAAAGAAAACCATCAACTAACAGTTCAGTACAATGAGGCCTTTTTTACCGACCGGTATAAACCATATTACGCTCAGAGTGAATGATATTGCTGCAGCAGAACAATTTTACGGAGACGTACTCGGTTTTAAACTTGACAAAAAGATGGGGCGCAGTATGGCTGTATACAAGGCGGGATCGGATACCATTGTACTTGTCGAGGCCGAAACTGCCTACGACCGTTCATCAAAGGATTACCGTGTTGACCATTTCGGCTTTACAGTAACCAATCCTGATAAAATCGATGAACTGGCCGCCTATTTCAGGGAACATGAGGTTACCATACTAAGTGGGCCGGCAAACCGGAAAACCGGGCGTTTTGTTTTTATATCGGACCCTGACGGGAACATGATTGAATTTATGTATGACAAGCCATAATAAAGCCGTTGGGGATGATTTAAACGGTTAGAATGGTTATCTTTCCCTGTTGTACATAAATAGACAAAGCTATACAACCTTATGCAGCGGGACCACGTCGATCTTACGAACAGGGAGCGCGAAGTTCTTCAGTATATCATCCAGAATTTTATTGTTACGGCTAATCCTATTGCTTCAAAGACTCTCATTGAGAAGCACAATCTGAATGTGAGTTCAGCAACAATCCGTAACGACATGAACAGCCTGGAGCTGAAGGGGTATCTGGACCATCCACATACCTCTTCCGGGAGAGTGCCGACCGAACTGGGCTACCGGTTCTACGTGAATTCCCTGATGCAGGTGTCGCGCCTAAGCAATGAAGAACAAAAAGTACTGGATGATTTCAGTGAGACACTTGTAAGTGATTTTGATGATGCAGTGCAGTCTGCTGCCAGGTTGCTTGCCAGGCTATCCAATCTGCTGGCTGTTACAATAACCCCGAAACTGGCCGACGGTATATTCAAGCGAATGGAGCTCATCGAACTCAGTTCCACCCGCATCCTGATTGTTTTGACAATAGACAGCGGCCTGATGCGTACACTCACCATCGAAGCGCAGACCAGTATACAGCGGGGAAATCTGGAAAAGATTGCCCGCGTACTGAACGAAAGGCTGAGCGGGCTCAGACTCAACAAAATCAGCAAAAAAATCGGCGAGATGCTCGCTGACTATGAAAAAGATGATGACACAGGTTTAATCAGGATCTTTATTGACCGGGCCGACAGCATATTTGAAGACCGCCAGGTACGCAAGTTTCATTTTGGCGGCGTGGAGTATATTGCGCTTCAGCCCGAATTCAGTGACTTGAGCAATTACCGGGGCATTATTGAATTACTTGAAAAGGAAGACCTGATTGTGCACCTGCTTGAAGATAACATGGATGAATCAAAGGATGCAGTCAGGATCAGAATAGGAACAGAGAACAGGCTTCAACAAATTGAACAGTGCAGCGTTGTATCTGCAAACTATAATATCGGCAGTATCAGGGGTACAATCGGCCTGGTTGGGCCTACAAGAATGGACTATGCAAGAATGGTTGCCCTTGTCGATCAGCTAGCAGGACGTTTCAACCGTGTAAAATTTGACACATGAAAATGAAAAAGAAAACAGATAAAACACATTCAAAACCAGAGGTCACATTGAAGGATCATACCGAAGAAGAGGTTAACACAGAAGAAGAATTATTTCACAGCCCGGATACCCAATCCGAATCAGCACATGAAGAAATTGGCACTGATGAACAGATTGATCCCAAAGACGAAATTATCGCGAATCTGTTGGCCCAGATTGAACAGAAAAATGATCAGCTGCTCAGAAAGGTTGCCGAATTCGAAAATATGCGGAAACGGGTTCAGAACGAGCGAATGAGATTGTTTGAAGATGCCCGTATAGATGCACTGCAGCAGTTTTTACCCGTGAACGACGATCTGCAGCGAACAGTTAATGTACTGAAAGAAACCGGCATGGACGGTAAATATCTAAAAGGCATCGAACTGGTAGCCGACAAGATGGAGAATACCCTCAATCAATACGGTATAGAAAAAATCAATGAGGTTAACGTGCCTTTCGACGTTAACCTGCACGACGCATTAATGCGGCAGAAACCACAGGATGAAAGCATCGCCAGCGATATCGTTCTGCAGGTGCTTGAAGACGGATACAAAATCGGCGACCGTGTAATTCGCCATGCCAAAGTAATTGTGAGCGAATAGACATAATGAGTAAAAAAAGAGATTATTACGAGGTTCTTGGAGTCGGCAAAAACGCGCAGGCTGATGAGATAAAAAAGGCCTACCGTAAAAAAGCGATGGAATTTCATCCTGATCGGAATAAAGACAATCCGGAATCAGAGAAACGCTTCAAGGAAGCTGCCGAAGCGTTCGATGTATTGAAAGATCCGGATAAAAGAGCCCGTTACGACCAGTTTGGTCATGCCGGCCTGCATACAGGAGGCTACCAGGAACCGGACTTCCAGAATATTAACTTCGAAGATATTTTCAGCCGGTTCGGCGACATATTTGGCGGAGATATTTTCGGCGGTGCCGGTGGAAGCAGCAGAGGTCGGAGAAGAGGGGCAGGGCGACCCGGTGAAGACATGAAAATGCGGCTCTCGCTCACCCTGAATGAAATTGCATTTGGTGTAGAAAAAAAACTGAAGGTAAAAAAACAGATCAAGTGCGACTCATGCAACGGAACGGGGGCCGAATCCAGCGAAGACTTTATGACCTGCTCAACATGTAACGGCATGGGGGAAGTCCGCCAGGTATCACGAACCATGTTTGGTCAGTTTGTTAATGTGCAACCATGTCCCACGTGTATGGGCGAAGGGCGTGTGATTCGCAACAAGTGCAAAAAATGCAGCGGCGAAGGCAGGGCAAAAGGCGAAGAAACGGTATCGGTTAAGATACCCGCCGGCGTTACATCAGGCAATTATATCACTCTTCGTGGCCAGGGCAACGCTGGCCTGAGGGGCGGACCGGCCGGTGATCTTATTGTACTTATTGAGGAAGAAGAACACAAGTATTTTGAACGCGAAGGAAATAATATCATATACGATTTGCGAATCAGTATACCACAGGCTATTCTTGGGTCCGAAGTGGAAGTTCCAACGCTTAAAGGTAAAGCCAAACTCAAAATTGACGCCGGTACGCAACCCGGGAAACTTCTGAGGATGCGGGAAAAAGGAATTATCAGTCTCAATGGCAATGGAACCGGCGATCAGTACGTTCGTGTTAATGTATACATACCCGGAAAACTCTCTTCCCAGGAAGAAAAACTGATAAAGGAGCTCGAAAAATCGGAACATTTTGATCCCGCAACCGAGCATGATGCATCTGAAGGCTTTTTTAAACGAATCAAGAAAGTTTTCAGTTAATTCCATCTAATAAACAGCACATCAATGACTTACAAAAATTACATATCGGCTTTTCTGCTTGGTTTTTTACTGCTGCCAACGGTCGCTTTGGCCCAAACCCTATCTGAAGAGCAGTTTGCTGCCGTAAAGACGTTCGAATTTGAATACTGGGATGGAGAAAAAACGACCATTGACGACTACAAAGGCAAACTGATACTATTGGATTTCTGGGAAACCTGGTGTGTACCCTGTATAGCCAGCTTCCCGGCCTATCAGCGGCTTGTTGAAGAATACCCCGAAAAATTTGTTGTGCTGGCTGCAACACCCGAAATGATGGACGATAAAGCCAGGGTTGACCGGTTCCTCAGTCAGAACGATTATGACTTCCATTTCGTGAGGGCCGGTTCTCTTGCGCGTGAATTGCGCCTATCCGGAATCCCGTTCAAAGTTATCATTGCCCCCGATGGCAGCCTGCTCATGACCGACCGTGGCAGTGGCGGGGAACAGCGGGAGTATCAGAAGTTCAAAAAGCTAATAGAAGAACAATTTTAGCCCTGTTCCGGTAAACAGACCTAATGAAATTTTCCAAGTATGAACCGCACCCTATGCCGGATTC
>RECM01000040.1 GCA_007694035.1 Balneolaceae bacterium | reverse complement strand
AATAACTCCGCTTTCGGTACCGAGATTAACACGGTTTTCTATCCGAAATTCTCTGCTTCGTATGTTATCTCGGATGAGGAATTCTTTGATGTTGACCTGATCGATGAGCTTCGCATCAGGGCGGCATGGGGACAAGCCGGTAGTGCACCTGGTCCGTTCGACGCTACCCAGACCTACGGTACTACAGCAACAACACTGCCTAACGGTACCTCCGTGTCGGCTCTGCAGTACGTTACTTTCGGTAATCCTGATCTTAAACCCGAGAGAGGGTCCGAGATTGAAATCGGTTTTGATATAGCCATGTTCAGAAGCAGGGTGGAATTGGAAGCAACCTATTACAATACCACTACAAAAGATGCTCTGATCAGTGTGCCTATCGCTCCTTCGATCGGATTCTCAGGTTCGCAGTTGCAAAACCTGGGTGAGATTTCAAACCAGGGTTTTGAATTCCTGCTCAAAGTTGTACCGTTAATTTCGAACCAGTTCCGTATCGAACACACTATTTCAGTAACCACGAACAAAAACGAGCTGGTTTCCTTCGGCGATGGCCGGGATCCGGTACGATTTGGTGTTTATGCGCCGGTACACCGTTTTGCCGAGGGCTACCCTCTGGGCGGCTTTTGGTCTACACCAGTACAGCGCGACGCGAACGGAAATGTTATAACAGGTCCAAACGGTCAGCCGCTTGTAGAAGCGGAACAGACATACAAAGGTCCGTCTGCGCCAACACGGGAAATCGGTCTTGGTACAACGGTTACTATGTTTGGCAACATCCAGCTTTATGCCCTTTTTGACTACAAAGGCGGCAACTACCAGTTCAACGTAAAAGACTGGCGACGTGACCGTTCGGGTGTTTCCTGGGAAACGATCAATCCTGATGCTGATCCTCGTGAGGTACTTGCCAGGCGATTTGCCGGCCAGACCGATATTCACATCCAGAAAGCCGATTTCATCAAATTCAGGGACTTGTCTGTTCGCTACATCGTACCGACCAGATTTGTGAGCCGGTTGAACATATCGGGTGCATCCATAACACTGGCCGGCCACAACCTGGCCATTTGGACCAAGTATGGCGGAGCGGATCCCGAGATCAACTTCCACGGTGCCAGCACCTTCGACCGCAACGATTCATGGACCCTGCCGATGACACGTCGTTTCTCGGCATCCGTTAATCTGCAGTTCTGAACCGCGCAATGAACAACCATTTTAAATCAGAAAAAAATATGAACAGAATTATGAAAACGATCAGAATTCAGATGTTCGTCGCGGCACTGGCGGGTATTACCCTGCTTACATCCTGCGGCGACCTGTTGGAAGTAAATGATCCCGGGGCCATTGAACTCGATCAGCTCAACGACCCGAAGCTTGAGCAGCTGATCATGAACGGCGTGTTGAGCGAGTTTCAGTACGCGTTCAACTATATGACGTTAACAGCAAGCATTCTCAGCGATGAGGTATTTACAGACCATACCAACATCGATCATCGTGAGTGGGCCCTGTTCGATATAAGGACAAATAATATATTGAACAACAATACATATACGTTCCTTCAAAAGGCACGTGTTTCTGCTGAAGATGCAGCCGGGCGGATTGCCGGATTCGATGGTGGAAATCCACTGAATGTTGCGGAGTCGTATGCCTATGCTGGCTATGCCAATCTGATGCTTGGACTGCATTTCTGTGAATCGCCCATTAACGGAGGCCCGGCACTTACCTGGCAGGAAATCCTTGCCCGGGCTATTGGTAACTTCGAGCAGGCCGTTACAAGGGCTGCCGCGGGGCAGGCAACCGATGCGGCCCGTGCCAGCAGAATTACCAATATGGCCAGAGTGGGAATTGCCAGAGCAAATCTTCAGCTTGGAAATATGACCCAGGCCGCCAGTTTTGCATCACAGGTACCGGCCGACTTCGAAGCATGGGTATACAGGTCTTCGAATTCGTCGAGGGAGACCAATATCAATGCAGCTCAGTGGATCAGTTCCGACCCCTGGATGGGAATCGATCCCAAATTCCTGAACCTGAACGACCCGAGGGTTCGACATCCTGCAACACCATCGTTCGGATTGAATGCCAATGAAGTCTATCTGCCTTATCGTCCCCGGTCATATCAGGGCTGGAATGCTGAGACCCCACAGACTATTGATCTGAATACAGGCTATCTGTTCTCTTCCGGCCTGGAGGCCCGTTACATCGCGGCTGAAGCGAATGGCCCTACAGGAACAACGCTTACGTTGGTCAACGAGCGCCGTGCTGTAGGTGGTCAGGCAGCGGTGAACCTTACCGGCGACGCATTGATGGCGGAACTGCGCAATCAGAAAGCACGCGATTTCTTCCTTACGGTACAGCGTCTCGGCGATATGCGCCGGTACCTGAACCTGTATGGGGTCGATGAATTCCCCAGCGGAGCCTATCCGGTTGGTAATGCCGTGTACGGCAATGCCCGCTGTATGATCATTCCTCTGAGCGAAATCAACGGCAATCCGAATCTCTGATCCGGATACCAGAAATATGAAATATGCACTCATAATCAGTCTGGCATGGTTGCTTTCAGCCTGCCAGGCTGATCCAAATAATGAAACAGGAACCGTTAAAACAGGTGCGGAAGTACTTGTTGAGAAGGATTTCGGATTTCTGAAGGGCAAGAATGTTGGAATCATCACCAATCACACGGCAACGGCAGGAGGGCGGCATATTGCCGACGTGCTGCACGAAGCCGATGAGGTTACAGTGGTGGCCCTTTTCGGACCCGAGCATGGTATTCGTGGAGACGCACGAGGGCGCATTGAATTCGAAGTGGATGAAAGAACAGGGTTGCCTGTTCACTCCCTGTACGGCGATGTAAGGCGACCGACACCTGAGATGCTTGAAGGTTTAGATGTTCTTGTGTTCGACATCCAGGATATCGGCCCGCGTTTCTATACCTACATTTCGACGATGGGTATGGCTATGGAGGCCGCAGCTGAAGCAGGTATTTCCTTTATGGTTCTGGACCGTCCCAACCCGCTGGGAGGTGAGCTTGTTGAGGGATTCGTACGTGAAGAGGGATTCGAATCGTTCGTTGGATACTTCCCTGTTCCGGTTACTCACGGCCTTACTATTGGTGAACTGGCACTCATGGCCAAAGAAGAGGGAATGCTGGATGGTACAGACGATCTGGACCTGCATATCGTAAAAATGGAAAACTGGGACAGAAAACTCCTGTGGCCGGACCTGAACCTGGACTGGAGCGTTCCCAGCCCGAATATCCCTGATTTTGAAACTGCCCTGGTTTACCCGGGCGGATGTTTCTTTGAGGGTACCACAATCAGTGAGGGAAGAGGCACAATGGAACCGTTTATTCTGATCGGTGCCCCATGGGCCGACAGTGCTGTTCTGGCAGAAAATCTGAATGCAAGAAATTTGCCCGGATTACGGTTTGAACCCGTCACTTTTACCCCCGAAAGCATAACCTTTCGCGGTATGGCGGCAAATCCCAAACTGCTTGGCGTGGAACTGAAAGGTGTCCGGCATGTGATTACCGATGCATATGCTGTAAGGCCTGTTGAAACCGGCGTTCATCTGCTGCATGCATTTTATCAGCAGGCGCCGGATGAGGCTAAAGGTGAATTTTTCCGTAAGGGAACACTCGACCGGCTTGCCGGAACTGACCGGCTTCATGATATGCTCGCAGCCGGAGCTTCACCCACCGGGATAATCGCATCGTGGGCCGATGAATTGCATCAATATGATGTTATGAGGCGACGCTATCACCTGTACGAGTGAAATAAGGCATCCCGGCAATTTAAATGATACATTAGCAAGGGCAGGTTCGGTTTGCCGTTCCTGCCGGTGCCTGTTGAATTCCGGTTGCCTCACGCGGTTTATGTTTTTGATGCAGTGCCGGATTTATGGTGATTGCCCGAACAAATAAAGTGTTCACGATCTATTTAACTCATCACATTAAAAATGTGAGATCTCCGACCATTAACATGAATATGAACCCTTCAATAGTACGACCGGTTACCATACTTATACTGGCTGTATTTGCCCTGATACAATGTGAGAAATCAATTGATGATCAGATCCTGAAAACCAACCAAATGCAGACGGGAGCCGGTTGGCTTGTTGAGAATGATTTTGGCTTCCTGTCAGGCAAAAATATTGGAATCATCACCAATCATACCGCTACTGTCGGAGGCCGGCATATTGCCGACATTCTTCACGAGGCCGGCGATGTGAACGTGGTTGCCCTGTTTGGACCCGAACACGGCATACGCGGTGATGCACCTGCCGGAGCAAAAATTACGTTTGAAACGGATGATGCCACCGGTCTGCCTGTCTATTCCCTTTACGGCGACATCCACAAACCAACCCCCGAAATGCTGGATGGCATTGAGGTACTGGTTTTCGACATTCAGGATGTTGGTGCTCGTTTTTATACCTATCTGACCACGATGGTAATGGGCATGGAGGCCGCGGCTGAAGCAGGCATATCCTTTATGGTTCTCGACCGGCCAAATCCTCTCGGAGGGGAACTGACCGACGGGTTCATGCGTGAGAAGGAATTTGAATCCTTTGTCGGCTATCTCCCCATTCCGGTTGTATACGGCCTAACAGTCGGTGAACTGGCCGCCATGGTTAAGGGTGAGAGCATGGTTGATGGTATTTCAGGGCTTGATCTTCATATTATTGAAATGCAGAACTGGAACCGCACCATGACCTGGCCGGACCTGAACGTGAGCTGGAATCCGCCCAGTCCGAACATCCCCGATTTTGAAACTGCGCTGATCTATCCCGGGGCCTGTTTTTTCGAGGGGGTAAGTGCCAGTGAGGGTCGTGGTACGTATGAACCCTTTATGCAACTGGGAGCTCCATGGGCCGATGGTGAGGCAATAGCTTCTGATCTCAATGCCCGGAACCTGCCTGGCCTCAGATTTGAAAAGGCTGAATTTATTCCCGAAAGCATTTCCGGAATGGCCACCAATCCGGTACATATGGGCGTTCGTGTATCCGGTATCCGGTATGTGATAACCGACAGAGATGCGGTGCGGTCGGTTGAGGCTGGAGTCCACGTGTTGCATGCGTTTTACCACCATGCGCCCGAAAGCGAACGTGAAACTTTTTTTAACCCGCCCCAGCAAGACAGGCAATCCCGTATCGGAGGACCGAGAAAATCGGCCATCGTGCGGCTTGCGGGCACCGATCAGCTCTACAAAATGATCGAAAACGGGGCATCGGCCGATGAGATCATACAATACTGGAAGGACGATCTTGAGGCCTATAACCAGTTACGCCGCAACTATTTTATATATCCATAAATACAAAATTGCCTAAAAAAGGCAGACCTGTTTAACAACCACCAAACACGTACTAACCATGAAATACCTGATACCCGTAATCGGTCTGGCAATGATGATGATTGCCTGCGAACCGAAAACACAACCTGAACCGGCACAGTTAAAAACCGGAGCTGAAGTGCTTGTCGGGAATAATTTTGGCTTTCTATCCGGAAAAAATATCGGAATAATCACAAACCACACAGCAACGGTGGGTGATCGCCATATTGCCGACATCCTGCATGAAGCCCCTGAAGTGAATGT
>RECM01000141.1 GCA_007694035.1 Balneolaceae bacterium | reverse complement strand
GGCGTGGTTGGATACGGGGTTTCGTCCACCGAAATCTCCACTTCGCTGTCTGCTTCCGGATAGGTGTCTTTTATATACCGGTACATCTGCTGCGTGTGCAAAATGGCCCTGCCATATTTGACTGCCGCTCTTTTGATATTCAATCGGGTGGGCTGCAACGTAATCCCGTTTTGCAGCCGGAATGTTACATCGGCGTAACTCACGAGAAATGACTCCGGAGTATTGCCGAGCTGGTCCCATGGCAGTTCGGCAAATGCCTGCCCGAGTTGTGACTCATCCATATCAACCACCCGGTTGTCGACATAATCGCTCGGATCTATGGTATACATGGTGAAACCGGCCTCCATCATGCGGTCGATATCCTTAAACGTTTTCAAATGATCCGCATCCGCACCAAATCCCGCGGTATAATTTTCCTGGAATACCGCCCAGGTTGCGGTATCCATTACTTCACGGGCAGTGCGTCCGGTCCGATCCAGCTCCCTGATAGACTGCTGGGCCACGACCGGCAGAAAACCGGACGAACGAAGTGACCGCAAATGGGCTGCTCCCGCATTTCCAAGACGGTCACCAAATCCAAAAGAGTTCTGTTTACCCAGCAATACCGGTCTGGTGAAAGGCAGGGCGAGTCTTAGCGCAGCCGCATTTACAGCCGTCAGATCACATATAAGGAAGCGGTTATTCCCCTTCACGGCTTTATCCCCTTCAAAACCAGATGGAAGGGTTACACCTTCATGAACGGTTATGACCAGTTTTTTTTCCCTTCCCCCCCGGGTTAGCAGATAGATGCAGCCCGCTTCATCAGACACTTCCGTTATGATACTGAAATTACGCAGTTCGGGAGGCAGCATGTCTGCTGTCACGCCTGCACGACCGGTAGTATGATTTTGTATGTTTTCCATTTTTAAACCCTAAATCAATTATAAAAACCCGAAGATTCGCGGGAGAAACAGGCTCAGTTCCTCAAAGTAGGTCACTACGGCCAGCGAGATCAGCATGGCCAGGAAAAAAGGCAGCAGGGGCCTTACAACCTGGGCTATGGACAAATTGGCTACTCCGCACCCGACGAACAGTACCGTTCCGACAGGCGGCGTGCAGAGGCCCACGCTCAGGTTCAGGATCATCATGATACCGAAATGTACCGGATCCATGCCCAGCTCTACCACCACAGGAAGGAAAATGGGTGTAAAGATCAGTACAGCCGGGGTCATATCCATAAACACACCCACGGCGAGCAGGGTCATATTTATGATGATCAGTATGAGAAAGGGGTTATCGCTGAGCGTAAGCAACCCGGAAGTCACAATCTGGGGTATGTTTTCATACGACATCACCCACGACATTCCCAGGGATGTGCCGATTAGTAATGCTACAATGGCAGTTGTGTTACAGCTCTCCAGAATGGTTTTGGGCAGATCAGAAAATTTGAGCTCCCGGTTGATCAGGCTCGCCAGAATAAGGGCGTACAGTACGGCTATGGCAGAAGCCTCCGTCGCTGTGAAGATACCGGCAATGATGCCGCCGATAACAATAATGATCATAAGCAGGCTGGGTATGGCACGGGCAAATTTCCGTAGTACTTCGCGAAATGGCAGCCGGTCAGAGACCGGATATTTTCTGCGGAAGGCATAGTATCCGGCTACCAGCATAATCATCAATCCCGTGAACGCACCCGGCAGGTAACCGGCCAGGAACAGAGCTGCAATTGAAACTCCACCACTGGCGAGGGAATACACGATCAGTATGTTGCTTGGCGGGATCAGCAGCCCGGTTGTGGAGGAAGTGATATTTACGGCAGCACTGTAACCAGGGTCATATCCCTGCTTCTTCATCTGCGGTGTCATAAATGTTCCCACTGCAGATGCGGCAGCCACGGCAGAGCCCGATATCGAACCGAAGAGCATCGCAGCTATGACGTTAACATAGGCCAGCCCCCCCGGAAGCATACCCACCAGGGCTTTGGCAAAATCGATGAGCCGCTCGGCTATACCCCCTTTATTCATGATCTGGCCGGCGAGAATGAAGAAAGGAATCGCGAGCAATGTAAAACTGTCGAGCCCGGTTCCAAGTCGCTGTGCGATGGTCGTTGCCGCAGGTGTTACATCTACGTTTACCATCAGTGTAAGTATACTCGATATACCGATGCTGAATGCCACGGGTACGCCAATGGCCAGTAAAATGACAAAACTGATAACCAATACCAGGATTCCTGTAATATCCATAGCGGCTTAATTTATACCGGAGTACGCCGGTTCATTGAAAGATATTCGGTTGTTTAAATACCCGCTTACTTTGAAAGCCACCTTGCATGGTCGCATATCTGTAAACGGTCTGATGATCTTGCTTTGTAACTTGTTGATGGTTATCAATCCTTTTTTCATAAACGGATAGTTATTCTGCTTGAACTACATCACCACTGCGACCGGGATGAATCATGCTGCCATCATCATTCTCCCGTATTCCCGCCTCCTTGAGTATGAAGTCGATGGCATATATGACTATGGCGGTGCCACTCACAGGCAATACCAGATAGACAAAAGACATAGACACGCCCAGGGCAGGTGAGTGCTGGTCCAGTATCCATGTGAGGTATACCAGCTGAATACCTCCGTATACAAGAACAAGCAATGAAAACAAGCCGACAAGGGAATGAATAATGATATTGAGCACATTGCGCTGCTTCCCTTTCAGTTTCAGCACCAGCAGATCAAGGGCCAGGTGCATGCGCTGTCTGTAAGCATAAGAGGCAGCCAACAGGCCCAGCCATATAAGAAGGAAACGGGAGAGCTCCTCGGTGAATGTGACCGGCGACCCAATCACATACCGCATGAAAACCTGAAGACTGACCGTGAGCACCAGTAGCGACATGATCAGGATTGACATACGTGAGAGCACATAATCAAGTGTTTTAATCAACAAACTCATCACCTAACCCCTGAATTTCTATAAATAGACTGTATAGTTCCGGTTGATTGTTTCTCATGAACTCATAATACGGCCGCGATGCCTCCATGAATGGGGCACGATCCGGGTAAATGACCTCCACCCCCGCTTCTTTAACGGCCTGAAGTGCTGCTTCACTCGCCTCGCGCCAAACCTTTCGTTGATAGGGCACCGATTCAATGGCAGCCTCCAGAACTATGGCGCGCTGTTCTTCGCTCAGCACATTCTGCCACGTATGCCTTGACATCACCAGTATATCAGGTACCGCCGTATGCTCGTTGAGCGTATAGTATCGGGAAACCTCATAGTGCCGCGATAAAAAAAAGCTTGGGGGATTGTTCTCGGCTCCATCCACTACACCCTGCTGAAGCGCCGTGTACAGCTCCCCCCATGATATGGGTGTGGCCGATCCGCCAAGCGTATTGACCATACGGATTGCCGATGGACTTTCCTGTACGCGAATGCTCAGCCCCTGAAGATCACCGGGGGTCTGTATGGGTTTGCGGGTGGTATAAAAGCTGCGTGTACCCGCATCATAATAGGTGAGTCCGATTATGCGATAGGGTTCTCCTGCATCCAGAATACGCCGGCCAATTGGCCCGTCGAGTACCGAATACATGTGCTCTTCATTAACAAATAGAAAGGGCACACTAAAGATGGAATAGACCGAAGTAAAACTCTCCATTACTGCAGCAGAAACTTTGGTAATGTCCAGGCTTCCAATCTGCAGCAGTTCCAGCGTTTGCCGTTCTGTTCCGAGCTGCTCGTTGGGATAGATATCGATACGCATGGTACCATCGGATTTTTCCCTGACCAGTTCCGCCATACGTACCATTCCCTCATGAACCGGATGAGAGGAGTCGAGGCCATGACCCAATCGTAATACGACCGTGTCATCAGCTACCCCGCAACCGGCCAGCAACAGAACAAAAAGGGATAATCTCATATAACGAATCATATAGCCAATCATAAACAGCTGTATTTGATCTGAATAAGCATATTTTTCGAAAAAGAAGTTGATCTATAAAATAAGCTTTACCGTTTAAGGTACGAAAAGAATAGTGATAAACTCAATTACATACAACCCGGTTTAAAAAAACTGAATAGCGATCCGGTCTTATCATCGCCGGCAGGGTATCGGCCGGCCTGTGATGCCGGTAGTGGATGCAGGCCAGGTAGCCGATCCATATGAGAAAAGCCCATGTTTCTTTCGGGTCCCAGGTCCAGTAAGGCCCCCAGGCCTCCTTGCCCCGGAGTGCGCCGAAGAGCAGGCCCGGTTTTGGCAAGAATGCGGATTCCGAGTACGAGTGACCATATTTTAGTTGAAGCTGTACCCTGCATATCCGATATTGTCAGTTAAAACCGTGAAGGCTGTGCCTTTTTATACATCCACTATTAAGAACATAACAGGCAGACCATTTCTACCGGCAGCCGGCTTCAGCAACCGTCATATTTAACGCCGTTTTATGAAAACCAAAGTAACATTTATCAGCAGCGCCGCCGTATGGTCGGTGCTCTTTTTTATTCTTGTTGCAGCTCCCCTGATTCTTGCCACGATTGGCCATGATGGTGAATACCGCGGGTTCTGGATTGAATTCGGTGTGGGGCTTGGCTTCGTCGGCCTGGCCATGATGGGTCTTCAGTTTATGCTAACCGCCCGCTATGGCAAAATCGGTGCGCCATTCGGTATCGATGAACTGCTGCAATTCCATGCTCAGATTGGCTATATCGCATACTTTTTCATTATCGGTCACTTCACGATTCTCCTTATCGCCAACCCGGCCTGGATCGACTGGCTTAGCCCCGCTGATAATTTTTTCAGGGCGCTCGCGCTGGTCACTGTTATCATCCTGCTTACCGCACTCATTGTGTTCACCAAATGGATCGACAAACTGGGCCTCTCCTATGAATGGTGGCGGGCCTCACACGGTGTGTTCGCGTTTGTGATCCTGTTTATCGGATTGGTCCACACGCTGCAGGTTGCCCATTATGTTACCGAATTTTGGCAACAGGCAGTATGGACAGGCATGACCGTGGGAGCAATGGCTTTTCTGGTCCATACCAGGGTCTGGAGACCATATCAGAGTTCCAAACGGCCCTACCGGGTGTTATCGGTGAAAAAAGAGGCTGAAGAAACCTGGTCGGTTGAACTTGAGGCCGACGGGCACAACGGAATCCCGTTCACAGCCGGACAGTTTGCCTGGGTAACATTCGGTGAAAATGCATGGAAACTGCGTCAGCATCCGTTCACATTCTCCTCAAGTGCCGCGAATCCCCGTGTAATCCGGTTTACCATTAAGGAGCTCGGCGATTTCACATCCGAAATTGGAAATCTGAAGCCAGGCACCAAAGCCTTCCTGGAAGGTCCGTATGGCAATTTCATACTCGATTCCAGTTCCTCAAAACACAATTTCTTCATTATCGGCGGCATAGGCATTACTCCTGTAATAAGTATTCTGGAAACGAAGAAAGACCTTGAAGATCCCCGTAAATCCACTCTCATCTACGGCACACCCGACCTGGATCAGACGCCCTTTATGGACGAACTAAAAGCCCTGTCGGCCCATCCCGAAGTAGATCTGAGGGTAATTCATGTACTGGAGGAAGCCCCTGAGGGCTGGGACGGTGAAACCGGGCTGATTACAGACGAGC
>RECM01000041.1 GCA_007694035.1 Balneolaceae bacterium | reverse complement strand
AGCGCGATTTTTTGATATCCGATTCATGAGACGTAGCGACCGGGCGATATTCGATGTGTTGCCGAAACTTCGTTAAATCGGAAATCGTTACGTCTTATGAATCGCCAAATCAAAGGGATCAGGATTTGGGTAGTAGCGCGATTTTTTGATATCCGATTCATGAGACGTAGCGACCGGGCGATATTCGATCTGGTGTGAGAATATCGTTAAATCGGTACTTCGCTACGTCTCATGAATCGCCAAATCAAAAGGATCGGGATTTGGGTCGTAGAGCGACCTTTAATAGAAGTTTTGGTTCTACCCGAAAATCGCGTTTAGTACTTTCTGGGCGATCAGGTTTTTCGGGCCTTCGAACCTGGTTTCGGAACCTGCTTCGGTTTTTTCACCGATCAGGAAAACGGAGTTGGTATCGTGGGCGAATCCGCTGCCTTCTTCAAGGATGGAATTGGCGACGATCCAGTCGCAGTTTTTCCGTTCGCGCTTGGAACGCGCACTCTCGAGCAGGTTTTCGGTTTCCATGGCGAAACCGATGAGAACTTGTCCCGTTTTCCGGTTTTCACCAAGCCATTGAAGGGTATCGGGCGTAGGCTGCAGTGTGATGCTGCTCTCGGCCCGCTCTTTCTTCACTTTCTGGTCGTGCCGGGTTGATGGAGCAAAATCGGAGACCGCAGCGGCAAGGATGAATACATCGGCGCTGTGGTGCTTTTTGACGGCCTCAAACAGATCGGATGCCGATGTGATGGCTACATTGGTGATGCCATCGGGCAGCGGAGCGGAAACCGGTCCGTGGATGAGCGTGACACGCGCGCCCAGTTTTTTTGCGGCTTCGGCCATAGCAAGGCCCATTTTGCCGCTGCTGGGATTGGATATGAACCTGACGGGGTCCATATATTCGCGTGTCGGCCCGGCCGTTACCACTACATGCTTGCCGGTGAGCGGCCCTGCGGGAACATCCCCGATAATCTTTTCGATGCTGCTGATGATGACCTCTGGTTCAGGAAGCCGTCCCTGGTCGTCGAGGCCGCTGGCCAGGTAGCCGCTTTCCGGCTCCAGTATATGGAAACCCAGATCAATGGCGCGGGAGAGATTTGCCCGGGTAGCGGGCGACCGGTACATGCCGCCGTCCATGGTCGGACAGATGAGGATAGGGCAGCGTGCGGCCAGCGCGACAGAAGCGAGCATATTGTCGCTGAATCCGTGCACAATTTTGGCAAGGGTGTTGGCGGTACAGGGGGCGATTACAAACAGGTCGGCCCATTCCCCCCATTCAATGTGACGGGTCCAGTGACCTGAGGCCAGGTCACCATCGCTGAATACGTGAACGGCTACATCCTGCCGGGAAAGGGCTGCAAACGTTTCGATGCCGACGAACCGGGTGGCAGAAGAGGTCATGGTAACGCGAACCTCCGCGCCCTGTTTCTGCAGTTCACGTAAAAGAAAAACGGCCTTATAGGCCGCTATTCCTCCGGTAACACCGAGTATGATCCGCTTGCCCTGAAGCATGGCGGGAATCAGAAATCCTGGGTTTCAGGATATCTGTAAGCTATTTTGTGGTTCTCGAGCTCATCAATCGCACGTTGTGTGGCATGCGGACGGGATTCGTATTCCAGGGAGATGCGCTCCTGCTCTTCGTTGAAGGTGAATTCGTCTTCTTCCTCGAAACCTTCGAAATATTTCAGTTTTTCGTCCAGTTCCATCTTTTCGCGGGCTGAAAGCTGGCGCGACCGTTTGCTCATGATCACGATGGACTCATAGATGTTGCCTGTGATATCCTGGACTTTTTCTACATCAACTGTTTTAATCGGCATGGTGGTAAATCTATTCCTGGTTATTTATGGACTTTGCTACGATTTCCCGAACCTGCGCGTAGGCTGATTCGAGATGCTCATTAACAACGGTGTAATCAAAAAAATCGGCTTGTTCGAGTTCCATTTCAGCCCTCTCAAGCCTCAGTTTCAGGGTTTTCTCATTTTCTGTTCCCCTTAGCTGCAGCCGTCTGCGCAGTTCCTCGCGCGAGGGTGGACTGATGAATATGGACACGGCTGAATCCCCGAAATATCTTTTCAGGTTTTTCGCGCCGTTTACCTCGACATCAAACAGCACAAAATAACCTTTTTTCAGATGGTTATCAATATGGTCCTTCAGGGTGCCGTAGCGGCTGCCTCCATAGAACTCCTCCCATTCGATGAAAGCCCCCGCCTCAATCCTGCGATTGAACTCTTCATCCGACAAAAAGTAATAGTCTTTGCCATCGGTTTCGCCCTCACGCCTGGCACGGGTGGTTGCCGACACCGAAAACGCAATCCCGGGAAACTCCTTCAGCAACCGGTGCGCAATGGTCGTTTTTCCCCCGCCGCTGGGTGCCGTAAGTATGATGATTTTAGCTGTATTCACTATATGTACAATGTTTTAAGCAAAAGGCAAAAGGCAAAAAGCAAAAGGCAAAAGTAGGCAAAAGTGGGGCTGTTGCATCTGGCATGAATTGTCCGTGTCTCAAGTCTTGCGTCTTGCGTCTCACTACTACTCAATATTCTGCACCTGCTCGCGGATCTTTTCCAGGAGTTCCTTCGCGTTTACAACGTGGTGGGCGATGTCGGCGTTGTAGCTTTTGGATCCGATGGTGTTGATCTCGCGAAGCATTTCCTGAAGCAGGAAGTTGAGTTTGCGGCCCGATGCTTCGTTGTTCTGCATTGCCTCGGTGAAAAATTGCAGGTGGGCATCGAGGCGCACCAGCTCTTCGGTGATGTCGAGTTTATCGGCGAGGATGGCGATTTCGAGTTCCAGGCGTTCGGGATCGAAACTTTCGTCGGTAACCATGGCGGCGATACGTTCCCGGAACCGGGTCCGGGATTCTTCGATACGACCCGATGCGATAGCCCGTACGTTTTCGATGATCGATCCAATGTTCGACAGCCGCCTGATCATGTCGTCGGCGAGGAATTTGCCCTCCTGCCGCCGCATTTTCCTGATTTCTTCAATCGATTTGCGGCATGCAGTCATGGCCAGTTCGTAAACCAGGGCCACCTCGTCATCGCTCACTTCGCGGTTCGAAAAAAGATCGTTGAACTGCAGATAATGCTCCAGGCCCACAGGCTCATCAATTGAAGCGGTCTCCCTGAGCTTGTTGAGTACCTTTTTATAGGTCAATACAGCCTGTTCGTTGATCATCAGGGCCGGTTCCAGCGTATCGGAGCTTTCCAGAGAAATCTGGATGTTGAATTTACCACGCTCAAAATTTTTCTGGATGAGGTCACGGAACTCGTGCTCCTTTTGCTGCAGAAGTGAAGGCATTTTGAACGATACTTCACAGTACCGGTTATTCACAGAGCGCATTTCTACGGAAACGGTGGTTCCGTTTTTATACGCTTCGCCCCGGCCAAAACCGGTCATCGATTCAATCATGCGTGATGTGGTTAGATAATGAAAACACAAAGGTAAGGTAATATCGGCAAGTCACGAAAAAAAACGTACAAATAACAGCACAACGATAATGATGAGCAAGGATGGTGCTGTTAGTTTGCTTTGAATCAGGGAACAGTTGAACAAGTGAACAATTGAATGTGGAAGTGGCCCAGATGGGTCAATTTCGGTCACCACTGCGCTAAACTGTGCTACCGGTGACAAGTTAGTCACCTCCGGAATAGTGGTGCACGTTTGTGGGCAAAATTAGGGGCTACCAGTGACATCCCCCAAAACACTTCGCTGTTCAAATGTTCACATGTTCAATTGTTCACTTGTTCGAAAAACGCTATCCCCCGATGTTGTAACCTCCCAAAATCTGCAGCCCACCCTGGCTGAAACATACCCGCATCACCCGATCTGATTCTGGATCTCGTCTGCGATGGCTTCGGCGCGTTCACGGGATGCGGCCTCGGTGTACAGGCGGATAATCGGCTCCGTATTTGATTTGCGCATATGCGCCCATCCGTCTTCGAAACGGATCTTGAGGCCGTCGGTGGTGTCGGTATCGCCGTTGCCATAGCGCTTCAGCAGATGTTTGAGCACAGAATCGGCATCCAGGTCGCGAAGCTGCATTTTTCGCTTCACAATGGTATAGTCGGGCAGGGAATCGCGGTATTCGGCTGATGTGACCCCGAGTTCGGCCAGGTGCTGCAGGATCATCGCGATGCCAACAAGCCCGTCGCGGCCGGGGTGAAGGTCGGGATTGATCACGCCTCCGTTGCCTTCGCCGCCCAGTACGGCGCCAACCTTCTGCATCTTTTTCACCACATTGATCTCGCCCACGGCCGAACGGTGGCAAACCTGTCCGTATTTCCCGGCGATATCTTCGTTCACCATCGATGAGGAAAGATTGGTCACAATCGGGCCCGGTTTTTTTCCCAGCAGGAAATCGAAGGCGGCGGCCTGTGTGTACTCCTCGCCGATGAAGCGGCCGTTGTTGTCAACCACCGCCAGACGGTCGCCGTCGGGATCGGTTACGAAGCCGATGTCGCACTTTTTCTCTTTCACCAGGTTGCAGATGTCGCCCAGATGTTCGGGCAGCGGCTCGGGATTGTGCGGGAACAGCCCGTTGGGCGTACAGTGGATTTTCTCGATCCGTTTAATGCCCAGCCTTTCGAGCAGATAGGGGAAGCTCTCCGAACCCGCGCCATTTACCGCATCCACAGCAACCGAAAAATTGGCTGCCGCGATCTGGCCGGCGTGGATGTAAGGCAGGGCCAAAATCTTGTCAACGTGGTCTTTAACGGCATCGTCAGACACCGAAACCGATCCGATCTGATCGTAACCGACATAGGCCATTTTGCCGGATTCAGCGATAGCGATCACCTGTTCACCCTGGGTGGCATCCAGAAATTCGCTTTTTTCGTTGAGCAGTTTGAGAGCGTTCCACTCGGCCGGGTTGTGGCTGGCCGACAGCATTATGCCACCGCGGGCACCGTGCCTGAGCACCTCCATGGCCACCGTAGGCGTAGGAACGATGCCGGCCAGGATTACATCACATCCGGTTGACTGCAGCGTGGCGGCCACGATTTTCTCACACAGCTCGCCGGTTACGCGGGAATCCCGCCCCACAACGACCGTGCCGCCTCCGATCCATGTGCCGTAAGCGGCGGTGAAACGTGCAAGGTTTTCAGGGTTGAGGTCTTCACCGAATATCCCGCGGATACCGGAAACTGAAATCATGAGTGCCATAATAAAATAGTTTTAAAGTGATGTATTGTACTGATTGAGTCAGAAACCGGCCAGCCGTTACCCGCCGGCATACTTAAGACTGGTTAATCGCATATTCATGGACAACACAAAAAAAGCCTAAATATGTGGAAGCTTTCCAGAACCTCCTTTGATCTCCCAAAATAGCAATGAATTCCCAATGATGTTGCCTGCAACTACAAGCTTTTTCCTGGTGTTTTCTCGCGATTTTCCGATGTAGCGAATATCCCGCCCCCAACACATCGAATATCGCCAGGTCGCTACGTCTCATGAATCGGATATCAAATAATCGCGTTACCACCCGAATCTCAATCCTTTTGATTTAACGATTCATAAGACGTAACGATTTCCGATTTAGCGATGTTTCCCCAAATCGAATATCGCCAGGTCGCTACGTCTCATGAATCGGATATCAAAAAATCGCGCTACCACCCAAATCGG
>RECM01000042.1 GCA_007694035.1 Balneolaceae bacterium | reverse complement strand
TATTGCGTGTGGCAGTGCAGATGTGAGAAACAGGGCATTTCGGGAGCTATAGCTATTAGTTGGTTACGGAACGTGTGGCAGTCCGGTTTATTCCGGCGCATACTTCAAAAACCCAACAGACTGAAATTCTGACACTTCGGGATCAGCCAGCTGCGGGCACAACGGGAATGTACGAATGAAAAAAGATGCAATCACTCTTGAAAATTTCCATGCATTTACAGTGTGCTGAAATCGGCGGTTTTGTGATTTTTTTTACAATCTCAGGGGGGGGCGCAACAGTTTTCACAGTTTGCTTGGTTGACATTACGACATGTTTCATCTGGCTGATAAGGTATGTGTGCAGTGTCATTTTATTAAGCACAATTTTATTTAGTAGCATATCGCCGCAGTTGCCTCCTTTTGTTTTTTGGGAAAGAGTGCTTATCTACAACCATGAAAAATGTTGTGCTGTTATTTCTTCTTGCCTCCCTCGCAATTACCTGTTCTGCCGGTGAAAAGGAAGATCCACGCGATCTTTTTCTTAACAATTACCTGGATTACTGCGGCCAGGCTTACTCCGGCGAAACCCGGTTCATTGATCTTGGGGAAAACCACCAGCTGGATGGGGCTTCCCTGGTAATGGTCCTGGAGGAGTGCAGCCCTGAGGCTGTCAGGATTCCGTTTATCGTAAACGGTGATTCATCGCGCACCTGGATCGTAATGCAAACGCCACAGGGCCTTTACCTGACGCACGACCATCGCTACCCCGACGGCAGCCAGCATGCAAATAATTTTTACGGAGGTTATGCCGACATCACCGGCAGCGGTACAAGGCAGTATTTCCCGTCTGACCACCGAACCATTCTCGACCGGCGCGTGCGTGCGGCCAATCTTTGGTCGAAGGAGTTCGATCATGAAAATGAGATCTACTACTACCGCCTGTACCTTGAAGGTGAGCTGCGCTACGAGGCCGCCTTTGACCTTTCCGTGCCGATGGATGCGGCTTTTCGAGACAGCCAAAGGTAATAACGCCAATATTGCATCAGATTCCGATACTGAGAAGGCCCAGGAACTGGAATAATCCGGTTCCGTTGTTATAAGGGCTTCCATCCGATACCACGATCCGGTCGGGAAGATTGTATATGGTACTGGTGTGCAGTGTAATGAATGAACCGATACGCCACGAGTGGGCCAGCGACAGGCTGTACAGGCGTTTCGTTGCATCCATACTGCCGCTTAGCCCATAAAATTGTGATACCTCAAGACGACCGGTCAGGCGGTGGACCGCGATGTGCCGATCGCTGCCGAAAAAATAGCCGAGTTCAGAATAGCTTCCATAGTAAAAATCGATCGAATTCTCCTGCTGCCCGTTTCCATCAAACCATATCAGGAAAAGCTCTCCTTTGGTGTGCCAGCTACGATAATGCCACTCGGAGCTGCCCAGTATTCCGTATTGCCTGCCGTGTACCGGAACCTCGTTCATGATGAAACCGTTATTGTCGGCTATACGGATCTGTCTGCCGTCCGGTTCGGCATACGATACGCCAATGCCATACCTCAGATCAGGATTAAACCGGTACGAAAGGCGTGCCTGAACATCAAATCTGCGGGTACCCTGAACCCGGTCCTGAAAACCTGTACTGATGGCATAGTTCAGGTGCGAAAGTGCCCCTGTTAGCATAATACCGGTTTTAGTTGCATAGGAGCCGGAATTCTGAAAACTGGTAAGGGCGGTGTACCGTTCAGGCACCTGAAGAAGTCTGGCCGGCGTTTGATTTTCTTCGGAGAACGGAGCGGCAAACCGCCCGGCTCGAATGGCAAGGGTTTTAGTGATTCCAATTTCGGTGTACAAATCCGTCAGAGGACCTTTGATGTGATCAAAAGGATCTGCATTCAGAACAACAGCATACCTTTGCTTGTGTTGAAGCCTGAGATCGGCCAGCAATCGCCTTATGCCGAACAGCTCATTATACTGATTCGCCGGGGATGTGTAGACCTGAAAGCCCGGCTGTATGAACAGGTGGAGGCTGGCCGGAATCTCTCCGTTATCCGGGTCAATATGCAGACCTGACGCTACATCCACCTTCACATGTGATGCAGATCCCTGCCGGGCTATGGCTTCACCTGTATACATCACCGGCATAAGCACGGAGATGAGAATTATTTTATAGAAAACCGCCAACCAGTTGTGCATAAGTGCATTCCATCCGGCTGATTGTTCCCCCGCCGCCGCTGGCAACGCGGCTACTGAACAGGGAAAACCAACAGCTGCCATCCTGTCAATTGCCAATGAAACGGATATCGCCGAACCATGTTACTGCCGACCCGCCGGTATCGTCGGAGTCGGTCATAATGGCAATCGCTTCAACCGGGGGAGGATTTTCGCCATAAATGAGCCGGTAGTCATCGAGGACGTTCCGGCGGTATGTACGCCATTGACCGGTATTTTCGCTACCCGCATCAACCACAACCATGGTTACCAGGTCGGTGTACGGGTTTTCTGTGATAAGCCCCACGGATTCCTGATTAGCATAGATATAATTGATTGCCCGCGAGGGAACACGTCCGTACACAATCCGTGTAAGGCGTATGAGATTTCGCTGGCTCCAGCTCAGATTTCTGAGGCTGTAATCGAACATCAGGTAGATTCGGGCGGGGTAGTCGTCGCCATCTTTTTGGGTAACATCCCCTTTCTCAATCAGATTTCCGACTTTCCAGCTCCATTCAAGTATTGGAAACTCATTCAGATCAATCATTTCGCGTCTCAGCAGGCCAGATGATGACGCCTCACTTACCGCTTTCACAACGCGGCGCCCGTCCAGTTCCGTCAGGCTGTATTCTGTAGGTTTCAGGCCTCTGAATCGCATGGTTTCCCAGCCGGCAGGAATCATGGTATCGCTATCTGAACCTGAAAAATCACCGACATTCATTGTAGCCAGGCCTGGTTCGTCAGGATTTACTATCATAAGAAGAGCAAGTGCTAACAAGGTTATTTTCATATACTGTTAACTGTTTTGTTATGAAATTGGTTTCAGCTGATCTTCGGTATTCATGGCACTCCGCACGTGCATTGGCAGTATATCCTGCTTGGCTTCACATGACGTTGTGGATTACCATAGTACCCCGGTTTTCGGGTACGCGCATAAAGTAGGTTGATCATGATATTCGATTATCCCGAAATTGTAACAATTCGATGACGTATCTGAACGACAAACCATCAAATTCCGGAAACCAAATGATAGCCATAACCCGCGAACCCAGCCGCAGCCTGGGAAATTGTGAGCTTACCCATCTTGACCGCAAGACCATAGACGTTGAGCTGGCGGCCCTGCAGCACCTACGCTATGAGCAGTATCTCGAACAGTTCGGGTGCTCTGTAGTGAGGCTGCCGGCCGAACATGATCTGCCCGATGCCGTGTTTGTGGAAGATGCCGCGGTCGTTTTCTCCGAGGCTGCCGTGATCACCCGTCCGGGTGCCGAATCCAGAAGGGCTGAAACCATATCTGTGGCCGAGGAGTTGAAAAAATGGCGCCCCCTCCTGTTTATTGAAGCCCCCGGCACACTCGACGGTGGAGATGTACTTACCCTGGGCAAAAACGTGTATGTGGGAATATCAGGCCGGAGCGACGAAAACGGCATTGAGCAATTCCGGCGTCATCTAAAGCCCTTCGGTTATACTGTAACCGGAGTACCTGTTAAGGGCTGCCTGCACCTGAAAACCGCACTGGCACCTGTATTTGACGATTTGATGCTGATCAACAAGCAGTGGGTCGACCCCGGAGTATTTGAAGGAGTAACCTGTGTACCGGTGCACAATTCTGAACCCTATGGCGCTAACCTGCTGCGCTTTGGCAATGCGGCCCTCTGTTCACAAAATTTCCCGCGAACCATCGACTGGCTGACCGGGCACGGGCTTGACGTGTACACCATCGACTATTCGGAGATGGCCAAGGCCGAAGCGGGACTGACCTGCTGCAGTGTGATTTTTGGCGTTTGATGGTACCAGGATTACCTTCACCTTTTTTTAACAGATTTTTTCTTTGAGAATGTACCGGATTCAATATTTTAGCACGGGCATCCGATGCCAATACTTTCCAATGCCAACAACCAAACTATACAACCGGCGGTACATGTTCTCAACTATTGCGATGCCCCAACCATGCGGTTAGCCGCTATATCTGCAACTGCTGAAACCACAAAATTCGGTATTGCCTTAATAAACGGTAGTAACCGCAATGATGTGCAGAATCCGATGCTCCGTTCGTTCCTGTTCACATCACCTTGTTTAGCATTACCTAACAGAAATCTTCAAATAAAGTAACTGATCATGCTCCGATTCGCTATTCCGGCAATTTCAGCCCTCATCCTTTCCACCATATCTATTGCCGTGCATGCACAAACAGCCGCAACAGCTACTGTTTCGGTTGCAGCCGATGGAAACCAGATGCCGGCGGAGCGTTACCGGATGGCCAACCGGCTTCTGAGCTGGAACCTGAACAACAAGGTATTTAATTCTGATGTGCAGCCGGAGTGGATTCATGAGCAGGCGCTCTGGTACCGGGTTAATACCCTTAATGGTCATGAGTATATACTTGTTGATGTGGCCGGGAAAAAAAAGGAGCCGTTATTCGATCAGAAAAAACTGGCTGAGGACCTGCCTCCACCCGCCCGTTCCGGCAATAATGACGGGAATGAGGGGGATGAAAATGGTCGTGGCATCGACCCGTACAGCCTGCCCATATCGAATGTGGAAGTCAGTGCCGACCTGGGTACCGTGCGGTTCCATTACGATAACCGCCGGTGGTCGCTTGAACGTTCAACCGGAACACTGACAAGCGGCGAGGTTTTACCTGCACTCAGGCCCAGGGGCAACTATGTGATGTCGCCATCGGGGCGTTACGCTGCGTTTATCAGGAGCCACAATCTGTGGATCAAAGACATGCAGACCGGCGAGGACATTCAGCTCACCACGAACGGCGAAGACGGATACGGATATGCGACCGATTCCCAGGGTTGGTCGCGCTCGAACCGGCCCATACTGGCATGGTCGGCTGATGAAACCATGATATCGACCTACCGGCTGGATGAACGTACGGTTGAAAAGATGCATCTGCTTCGTACCGCCGACGGGCGACCGGAGCTGATCTCCTGGCCGTACGCCCTGCCCGGCGATGAGCAGGTTCCCATGCATGAGCGTTATGTGATCCACATCCCCGGTCGAAGCAAGGTGAAGCTTCAGACCGAACCATACCACCAGCGCACGTCTAACTGCTGCGGCCTTACCCGCGGAACCGAATGGGCCGACAATGAATTCAGCCCTGATGGCAGCACACTGGCCTATGTGGCCACATCGCGCGACTACAAGGAGGTAACCCTCAAACTGGCCGATACACGCACCGGGGCTGTGCGCGATGTTCACCACGAACGCGACGACCTGTTCATCGAAACCAATCTGACCTCCCGCGGTGTGCCCAACTGGCGGGTACTGCACGGGTCCGGTGAATTTATCTGGTACTCAAGAAGCAGCAACTGGGGGCATTTATACCTGCATGACCTGAACACCGGCGGACTCAAAAACGCTATCACATCCGGATACTGGAACGTAATCGACATCGTCAGGGTAGATGAGGAATCGCGCC
>RECM01000043.1 GCA_007694035.1 Balneolaceae bacterium | reverse complement strand
CGTTCCGGCCACTTCATAGATTGTGTCGTCATCAGTATTCGGAAACGCGCTGAAGCGAATCAGACTTCCGGGACTGGTAAGAATGGATGAGGATGATGTAAAAACATACGGCTCGCTGCGGCCCCGGTTATCGAATGTGAGTGTACCCGCATCCACACGGTAGGTACCTCCATCATCGCTGATGGCGCCGGTCAACCGGAGATGGGCGTCGGCCTGATCCATCACGATTTCACCACTGTTTGTGATAGCCCAGTCGATCGGAATCACACCCGTTGTGCCCGTGGTCTTACGAATGGTACCACGGTTCACGATTTCGGCACCTCCTTCACCGACCGTGAATACGTTGAAGTTGTTGGTCAGGGTGATGTCGAGTTCCGCATCATCCTGAATAACGATCTTTGCACCGTTTCGTCCGCTGAACTGCTGACCATTGGACGTGAGCATCGTGCCGCTGGTCACAATCAACTCGCGGCCATCAAGGATTTTACCGCTGCCGACTCCACCCGTAATACTGACACCGCCAAGAGCCGTCAGTACCCCTTCACCGGCCAGGCGCCCCGCCGACCAAGTGAACAGACCTGCTGTTTCTATATCACCGTCTACATCGATTACTGATGTTGAACTGAGGGTGAGTTGACCGGATATCGTCAGATTTCCGGTACCGGTGAGATGCCCCGATATTCCGACCGTCAACTGACCTACAGACCGGTTCCCTCCAATGGTTACCTCACCATTCGTGATCGTTACAATATCTCCGGTACCGGGAATACCATCGGGCTGCCAGTTTTCGGCCACATCCCAGCTACCGGTACCACCGATCCAGCTATAGGTTTGCTGAGCCGCATTGATCGTACCGGGTTTCGCTATGCCGGTCGCCGAAACGGCAGAGCTCTGAAGCAGGTTCAGGGAAATCAGAAGTACGATTGCCACCACGGTAGCGGCCGGATTTGACGTGATATTTGAAGTGATATTGGTTGAATTCATCAGTGGCAATGTCATGGTCAGTTGGTTGAATTTATCTTCAATACGACTTTTCTCAGCGAATTGGCTCACAGCCGCATTACATTCTTTTTTCCTGTATTTTCAGGCCATGCCATGAAATCATCCACCCAAATTCATTTACTTTTCAATGCATTTGCTCATATTTACCTGATTTTTGATCATAATCCTGGTTAGTCTGAGACCCATCCCCTCAAATCCTCAATTCCTCAATTCCTCAAATGTTTACAAATCGATGACACCTGCTTCAGACAGCCCGCTTACCAACAACCTCGTTGCCGAAAAACTGAATGAAATCAGCACGCTCATGCGCCTGGCCGGCGAGAACGACTTCAAGGCGATTGCATTTGAGCGGGTCGCCCGCATGATCGAGGGGCTCGATCACGATATCAACGAACATATCGCCAACCGCACCCTCACCGACCTGAAGGGCGTGGGAAAGTCGATCGCCGACGATATCTATGCGCTGGCCGGGACGGGCGAGATCCCGGTGCTCACCGCCCTGAAGGAGCGCGTGCCCGCCGGCCTCATCACCTGGCTCGACATCTCCGGAATGGGCCCGAAGAAGATCTACAAGATCCACCAGGAGTTCGGCATCACGGAGATCGACGAGCTGAAGGCGAAATGCGAAGACGGGTCGGTGGCGGCGCTGCCGGGCATGGGCGAGAAAACGGCGCAGAAAATCCTGAAATCGATCGAGTGGATGCAGCAGTTTGGCGAACGGTGCCGGCTGGATGAGGCCACGGAGATCGCGGAGGCCATTTTTGATGAGCTCAAAGGCCTTGAGGGCGTGCAGCAGATATCCGTGGCGGGATCGCTACGGCGCAGCCTCGAGACCATCGGCGACATCGACATCCTGATCGCGGCCGACGAACAGGATGCATCCGCAATTTTCGATACGTTTACGTCGCACGAGCTGGTTACGGAAATCCTGGGCCGCGGCGACACCAAAAGCTCGGTTCGCACCACGCGTGGGCGGCAGGTGGATGTTCGGATCGTGAAGCCGGAGCAGTTCGCGGCCGCGCTGATGTACTTTACCGGCAGCAAGGAGCACAATGTTGGGATGCGGCAGCGGGCGCGCGACCGCAAGCTCACGCTGAACGAATACGGCCTGTTCCACATGGATGCGGAGGGAGGCACCGATTTTGACCGTCCAGTGGATGCGGCCTCCGAAGCCGACATCTACAAAAAGCTGGACCTCGGCTTCGTTCCGCCCGAGCTGCGCGAGGACCGGGGTGAGTTCGACTGGTTCGCGAAGCACGACAGGGCCGATCTGCTGGAGGAGGGTGAACTCCGCGGCATCCTGCATGCACACAGCACGTACAGCGACGGGAAACGGAGCATCCGCGAGATGGCGGAAGCGTGCATGGACCTCGGCTACGAATACCTGGGCCTCACCGACCACTCGCGGACGGCGGCGTATGCCGGCGGACTCAGTATCGAGTGCGTGCAACAGCAGTGGAAGGAGATCGACGCGCTGAACAATGAATTTGAGAAGGACGGCAAAGGGTTTGTGATCCTGAAGGGCATCGAGTCGGACATCCTCGGCGACGGATCGCTCGACTACCCGGACGACATCCTGAAGGGCTTCGATTTTGTGATCGCCAGTGTGCACTCCGCCCTGGAGCTGCCGCGCGGGAAGATGATGGACCGATTCCGCCGGGCGATCGAAAACCCGTACACTCGCATTGTGGGCCATCCCACGGGCCGCCTGCTGCTGCGCCGCGGCGGCAGCGACATCGACCTGAACGAGCTGATTCAGCTCGCTGCAGATAACAACACGGCCATCGAGATCAACGCCAACCCCTGGCGCCTCGACCTCGACTGGCGCTACGGCCTCAAAGCCCGCGACTGCGGCCTGATGACGGCCATCTGTCCCGACGCCCACGATACCGAGGGGCTGACGGATGTACGCTACGGTACGGGCATCGCCCGGAAAGGCTGGTTTGGCAGGGAGAGGGTGCTGAATACGATGGGCGTGGAGCAACTGAAGAAGTGGTTTGCGGGCTGACGCGGGCTGCGCCAGCGGACTACTCCCTATTCCGCCAGGATTAACCCTTACCGACAGTAATGGCAACACCACAAGCCAGACAAAACCTTATTAATACGGTAATTGAATGTGCAATGCATCTGCGGTGCGCTTGCAATCAGTTTCATACAGCCCGCTGGTCGTCGACCGGCGGGCTTTTCTATGTTTTTGAGACCTGGCCTGGCAGCAGATTTGTGTGTAGCTTCAAGCCTTCCTCATCCAGTAGACCATTTCTTTTAGCGAGGGCTCTTTTCCGTACATCATCATTCCTGTTGTGAACACCTTGCCGGCAAGGCGGCGAAAGAACCAGATTGTTGCTGCAAGCAGAACGACGGCCAGTGCAATCTCCCAGACTGGCACAGCGGTCTGAACCATCCGGGCAGGGAGTACGGCCGGCGAGGTGATGGGAAAAAGGCTAAGCACCCTTATCGACACGCTTTCGGGGTTATAGAGGCTGAAAAAGGCAAACATCACCGGTAGGGTTGGCAGCAGCATCAGGCCGGAGCGTTCCGAAGTGTTGGGATTGTCGATGGTTGCGGCCACAGCGGCCAGAAACGCGTTCCACATCAGTATGCCGAGCAGGGCCACCAGAAAATAGATTAGCATGGTTACGGGGTTTACAAGCAGGATGGCCGAAAACAGGCCAACATCCCCGAATACCATCATAAAACCAGCGTAAGCCACCAGGCCGACCACTGCGTACACCATCACGTTCACTATGCCGACGGCCGATATGCCCAGTATTTTGCCGTCCATCCAGGTTTGCGGGGTGATGGCCGAAATCACCTGCTCGGTAATGCGCTGCTGCTTTTCGCCGGTGATGGCCGTGAATTGATGCGCAAATCCCATGAATACCGCCATCAGAACCAGAAATATCGCATAGGCGGCTACGAGTCGGTCGGCGGTTGATGAGCGCGCGGCTTCATCCCTCAGGATTGTCTGGAGCTGCACACCCGCCTCAAGGTCTTCGAGAACGGTTCTTTCCAACCCCAGCAGATCAATCTGAACCTCGCGGCGCTGTTCGCTGAGCAATTGCCTGAGCTGCGGCACCCAGCCCCGGCCGCTGCGTATCCAGAGCCGGGCATCGTCAGTACCATCCATCGAGAGTACCGCATCATGGCGTCCGGCGTCAAGATCGGCAAGCAGGGTGTCGAGCGGGGTCGCCGAGGCGTCGCTGAAGCGGAACCCCTCGCCCTCCAGTGTGGCGGAATCCAGTATACCGAAACTGTGCACAGCGATCTCCTGAACGCGGATTGTGTCGGTGGTTAGCCAGAAGCCGATGAAGCCGCCGAACGTTCCGAAGGCTCCGATCCACAGTATCGCCTTGAGCGTATCTGCGATCTTGAAAAAGCGGTTGAATTCCCATTTGGCTACCCGGATGATTGTTTTGATATGAGGACTGTTGTTCATGGCAGAAGATGATTCATGTCTAATAGTTGGTCTTTGCTTGGATTCTGCTGTGCATATTAATGAGCCGTGGCAGAGCTTTGTTCACCTGGGATGGTAGCACTGCGATGAGCCGATCATATACAGAGAGCAGAATTAATTTGTACCCTGCTCAGGATTTTCGGAAGCTGTGAAGGTAGATTTCATGCAGGCTGATGTCGGCGGTTTGAAGGTTCCGGATACGGCCCGCATCAGCAAGGCCCTTCAGCACCCGGTTCAGGTCGGCATCCTCGGTCATGTACACCGAAAGACCTCCATTGATGCCTGACTCCACATCCTGGATTCCCGGAATTGACCGGATGGCCACGGTCATGGGTTCTCCGTCGTATTCCACGCTGAGTTTCTGCGCAGCTATCATCTTTTTACGGATTTCGGAGAGCGTTCCGCTGAGCAACTCCCTGCCATCGCCAATGAGCAGTATGCGGTCTGCAATGCGTTCTACAAGCTGCATCTGATGGGCACTCAGCAGAATGGTCATGCCACCGTTGCGCAGATCTGTGATGGCGCTGCTGATCCGCTCCTGGTTGATGGGGTCGAACCCTGAGAACGGCTCATCGAGTACGGCCAACCGCGGCTTGTGCAGCACCGAAGCAATGAACTGAACCTTCTGCTGGTTTCCCTTTGAGAGTGCCGACACTTTCTCATCGGCCCTTTCGGTGAGTTCGAGGCGTTCAAGCCATTCGAGGGCGTCCTTCCTGGCCACATCCGGTTCCACGCCACGAAGGCCTGCAAGGTAAAGCAGGTTGCGGATGACGGGGATTTCCTGGTAAAGGCCGCGTTCTTCGGGCAGGTACCCGAGCCGGTCGCGGCGCACTTCCCCGCTGGTTTCGGTAATATCTGGTGAATAGTGTATGCGGCCACTATCTGGTTGAATGATCTGCACGATCATTCGAACGGACGTGGTCTTGCCAGCACCATTCGGACCCAGCAGGGCTACGATTTCTCCATCGCCAACCTCCATTGACAGCCCGTCAACAGCTTTTACTGTCCGGAAGGTTTTACTTATGTTATCGAGTTTTAGCATCATTTATCTGCAATCATTGTTTGGATAGTATTTTCAACGATTTGTATTTCGCGGTGGAATATCTGTACGGAAGAAAACGATTTTTGTTTAGTGATCTGTATCGGTTCCGAAAATTCAACAAAAACCGCTGATTAAGCTTCCGGTAAA
>RECM01000044.1 GCA_007694035.1 Balneolaceae bacterium | reverse complement strand
CGGAGCGCGGCCTGCCCTACCCAGCACGGGAATACTGTTGCGAACCGGCGGCGGCATGTATCCCTGACGGGCCATCCGGAGTACCTCCTCTTTGGCCACGAACAGCCGCCGGTCTTCGTGCATCACGATACGCGTAGTATCGGCCATCAGGTAGCCGAGCTCTACGGCTTCGTGGGCACTCATGGCCACTTTGGCCATGGCGATCGTTTCGAAGGCTTTCTGCACGAATACCTGGATCTGGCTGGCGTGCTCAGACCCGGCTTTTTCGGCGGCCCTGGCGGCCATGTGCATGGATCCGGTGCCGGCCGGGATCAGCCCCACGCCGAGTTCGACGAGGCCCATATAGGTTTCAGTGGCCGCAACGGCATGACCGGCCCCCATGGCCAGCTCACATCCGCCTCCCAAAGCCCGGCCTCGTATTGCCAGCACCACCGGCTTCGACGCGTAGCGGAGCCGCTGTATGGTTCCCTGGAAGTTGTCGACGGCATTTTCGATCACTTTAAAATCGCCTGTCTGTGCTGCATGGGCCAGTTCACCGAGATTGGCGCCGACCGAAAAATTGTGGCCGTCGTTGCCGATTACCATGCCCAGCCAATCGCCGTCCTCAACGATTTTGATGGCCTCACGAAGCCCGTTCATAACCTTGAACCCGAGGGTGTTGGCTTTTGACCGGAACTCGAACAGGGTTACACCATCGCCGATATCGAGCAGCGCGGCCTCATCATTCTTCCAGATTTCGCTGACCTTCCGCTCTTTGAGCCATGCAACCGTAAATTCATCTTCGGGCAGCGGATCGGCGGTGTAGCCCTTTCCAGGCAGCCAGACCTCCCGGGTGCCGTTATTGGTGCGGTAGAAGGTTTCGTTTCCCTTGTCGATCATCTCCTGCACCCAGGCTGGAACGTCAAATCCGTACTTTTTAAACTCAGCGGTGATCTTTTTTACCCCTATGGCATCAGCGATCCGGAACGGGCCCATTTCCCACCCGAATCCCCAGCAGATTGCCCTGTCAACATCGGCGGGTGAGTCCGATATTTCGGGAATGCAATACATGCTGTAGGCCACACTTTTGGTGGTATGTTCACGGATGAAGTCGCCCGCACGGCCCTTGTCGCCGTACAGGGCCTTCCAGCGTTCCGCCAACGACGGGTTCTTCCTGATGGCCTCCAAATCGCCCAGATCAACCGGTTTGGGCGGCTCATAGTTCATGGTACCGGGGTTCAGGCTTTTGATCTCCCTGCCTTCCTTTTTATAGAAACCGGCTCCCGACTTTGCACCCAGCCTTTTTTTCCGGATGAGTTTTTCCAGTACGTCCGGTACGTTGAAATCGTCGCGATGGGCATCGTGCGGAATGGCCTCATGCAGGTTTTTCGACACATAATAGAGTGTATCAAGCCCGACTACATCGGCAGTACGGAAGGTTGCCGACTTCGGGCGCCCGGTGATGGGCCCGGTGAGCAGATCGATTTCCTCAACTGTGTAATCGCCTCTTGTAAATGCCGGCATGGCCACGGCCATGGAATACGTACCCACCCGGTTGGCGATAAAATTCGGTGTATCCTTTGCGATGACAATGCCTTTGCCAAGGGCTATTTTCCCGAACCAGCTCACTCTTTCCACAATTCCGGGGTCGGTATCGGATCCGGGTATCACCTCAAGCAGTTTGAGGTAGCGCGGCGGATTGAAAAAGTGAGTGCCCAGAAACCGTTTGCGGAAAGCGGATGAAAACCCTTCAGATATATCTTTCAGCGGGAGTCCGCTGGTATTGGTTGAGAGTACGGTATCCTTACCGGTCACCTTATCCACCTTAGTCCACAGATCGCGTTTGATCTCCAGATTTTCGACCACCACTTCAATAATCCAGTCCATGCCGGAGAGCCTGCCGAGGTCGTCGGCAAAATTGCCGGTTTGAATGCGCGACGCGGCGGCTGATGTAACCAGGGGCGCCGGCTTCATCCGGGTCATCGACTTGAACGCTTTATCGACTACCGCGTTTTTGGGTCCCTCTTTGGCCGGTATGTCGAGCAGCAGCACCTGTGCGCCTGCATTGGCAAGGTGCGCAGCAATTTGTGATCCCATAACGCCGGCACCGAGTACGGCAACATTTCTGAAAGGCTGGGTATACTTCATAATTCTGATTGGTCAATAACGAAGGTTAACACTGTTAATCTGACTGCATAATAATTCATGCGTATCATCTCATCCTATTGATTTATATCGATTCCCATAGATTTCTATTGTGTTCAACTGAGTTCATTTGATGAGTTCTAATGAGCTTGAATTGTGTATGATTTCAAACTTTGCATAATCTGCAGAATCACCGTATCCACAAAAATGGATTTGTCGATCCGCACATCAAGGCGCCCCGCGTTCACGAGAACCACGGCGCCATGCAGGGACGCTGTGATGGCGTGTGCCCTCACGTAAGCATCACCGGCCTTGTACTGTCCGCCCCTGTCGAACATGTTAAGCGTATCGGTAATCAGTTCGAGGTTTTTGCGGGCCCGTCTGAATTTTTCGACCGGATAGCGCTCCATATGTTCAGGACGCAGCAGGAACATCACCTCGTAGTATTCGGGGTTCAGCAGTCCGAACTGCACATATTCGCGGCACAGGGCTTCAAGACGCTGAAGCGGATCCTGAATCGTGGCTGCCGTTTCGACCAGCCTTGCCCTGAGCATCTCGAAACCCTCCTCTATAAGCGCATGCAGAAGATCGTCCTTATTCCTGAAATAGAGATAGATACTCGTAGCGCTGCAACCAGCCTTCGACGCGATCTTGCGCATAGAAAGGCTGTTGTAACCCTGTGTGATCATCAGGTGCCGGGCCTCATCAAGGATCAGGCGCCGTAATTCACTGTTAAACTGGCTCATATTCCGGATTGCTAAAAAGTTAACACTGTTAAGTAAACATAAAAGCGCTTCCAAGTCAAGAGGTGGGAGAAAAAATCTCGGGTTTACCTGAGATTGTTTAGGTGAGTAGTGTAATGTTCGAAATGCCATAGTCTGACAGAGTGAAGGTATGGCGGATGTAAGGCGGGATACTGGGGAATAATGAAGGGTAAAGATTTGATAATTCTATTTTATATTATGAGCCAATACCGGCTAAAAGGCCGTAATTGAATAGATATTCACATAATTTGATCAACGCTCCGGATATCCGGGCGGTGATCATCTGATTTTTCAACCAACTTATACCCGGTTATTATGAACGTTTTAAAACAGTTTCTCATCCTGCCTCTGTTTTTACTGCTGTTTCCTGTTGACACCTATACCCAGCCGGTAGTTGATGCGGCTGAAACGGCCGTCTATTCTTCGTTGAGGGAGGCGCTGCTCTCGGGCGGGCTTCGTGCCGGCAACGGTCCGCGCAGTGTGAACTGGATTGATGATGGCAGCCGTTTTTCGTTCATTACAACGAATGCTGAAACCGGCCGGAGTGAAATCAGGGCATATGATCCCGCATCCGGTGATGAAGAGCTTATCTTTGACGGCGACGGCATAACGTTTCCTGGCAGCGACCGGCCTTTTGCCTACCGCTCGTTTCAGTGGGCCGGCGATTCGCGCCACCTGCTTTTCGAGACGAATTTCCGTCCCGTCTACCGCCATTCTGGCATTGCCGATTACTACTTCTACTCCATTGATGACAAATCGCTGAAGCTGGTGGCCCGCGATGCCGGCACAGCCGAGCTTTCTCCCGACGGATCAAAGATCGGTTTCGAGCGCAACGGCGATATGTACGTGTACAGTTTTGAGACGGGCTCCGAAACCCGCCTCACCCGCGACGGGTCTGAGCACGTGTTCAACGGCCGCTTCGGATGGGTATATGAAGAGGAATTCGGCCTGGCCCAGGCCTGGAGCTGGTCGCACGACAGCAACTATATTGCTTTCTGGCAGGAGGACGAATCGGCTGTCCCTGTTTTCCAGATGACCGATTTCTCGGGCAGCCATGCCGAGTATGTAAAAATCCGCTATCCGAAAGTCGGCGATGTGAATCCAAAAGTGCGTATCGGTGTTGTGAATGTGCGTACAGGGTCAAGCCAGTGGCTCGACACGGGTGAACCCGCCGACAGCTACATCCCCCGTATATACTGGACCTCAGACCCGCAGAGGATCGCTGTTGTTCACCTGAACCGCGACCAGAACCATATAAAGCTGTTTTCCTTTGACCTGTGGAACGGGCAGCGGCGGTTGATGATGGAGGAAAAATCGGAGCAGTGGATCGATGTATTCAACTTTTTTGAGGGCATTAACCACCACTTTTTCTTTCCCGACGGGGTGCGTGAATTTTTATGGATCTCCGACCGGGGCGGCAACCGTCATCTGTACCGATATCACTACGACGGCCGGCTGCTGAACCAGGTTACATCAGGCGAGTGGGATGTGGCTTATGTGCACGCAGTCGATCCGCGCGGTGAGATTGTCTACTACAGCTCAACCGAAGCCTCTCCCCTTGAACGCCATCTGTACAGCATCCGGTTCGACGGCACCGGCAAACAGCAGATCAGCACCGAACCCGGCCGCCATAACTTTAACGTATCCCCGGGCATGGAGTATTACATTGACCGCTGGTCAAACATTGAAACCCCCACACAGGTAGCACTCCGCAGAATGAACGGGGAAATAGTCCGCATGCTGGAGGAAAACCCGGGTGTATCGGAATTCACCAGGAACCATTTCTATGCCCCGAGGGAGCTGTTTACGTTTACCACATCCGACAGTGTTCAGCTCGACGGATACATTGTAAAGCCACACGGTTTCGATGAGTCTCAGACCTATCCGCTCATGCTCAACATCTACGGTGGCCCAGGTGCACAGTCGGTGTACAACCAGTTTGAATCGAACGGTTGGGTTCAGTACCTGGCCCAGGAGGGCTGGGTTGTGGCCAGCGTAAACAACCGTGGCAGTGGCGGCTACGGGCGTGATTTCGAAAAAATCGTCTACCGGAATCTGGGCCATTGGGAGGCTAACGATTTCGCGGAGACCGCCAACTATCTGTCCTCCTATTCCTGGATTGACGGCGACCGGATGGCGATACGCGGCCACAGCTACGGTGGCTATATGGCGGCACTGACCATGGTGCTGCACCCCGGCGTGTTCAGCGCGGGCATCGCGGCGGCCCCGGTTACCGACTGGCGCCTGTACGATACCATCTACACCGAACGCTACATGGGCCAGCTCGGCGACAACCTGCAGGGCTACATCAACAGTTCCGTATCGCATCATGCCAGCAAACTCGAAGGGCGGCTGCTTCTTGCTCACTCCGGCATGGACGAAAATGTACACATGCAGCACACCATGCAGCTCGTAAAAGCCCTCACCGACGCGGGCAAGGATGCCGACCTGCGCATCTTCCCTCCCGGCGCCCACGGCGTATCGTACAATGTGCAGAGCTTCCTGCTGCTGCATCAGATATACACAGATTTTTTGAACAGAAAGTAGTAATGATGTTGAACTGCAGACCCCAAAATCTCGTTAAGTTGATTTCGGATCATCATGGGCTATGGCTTTGAGCCAACAACTTTCGCAAGATGTCTAATGTCTTGAGTCTTGTGTCTCATGTCTTGCGTCTCATGTCTCATGTCTCATGTCTTGTGTCTCATGTCTTGTGTCTTGTGTCTCACATCTCCATTTCATGCTAGAAAATTGCAATAGGTTTTAACAGATTACAGAAGAA
>RECM01000138.1 GCA_007694035.1 Balneolaceae bacterium | reverse complement strand
GCGCAATTTCGGGCGCAGCACGAAATGAAGTCGAAGTATGTGTGCAGTGCCGCGCACTGCACAGCCACCGGCGGTGGTATTGGTATAAATCGCTACGTCGGTACGTCGTTGAATCTTTGAATCGATCAATCAATGTAAGCGAATATCAAACCGCGATTTCGCCACCTGATGAGGGAGTGTATGGCTGCAAATCGAGCTCCCTGTTCACATCGAACAAAGTGAACTTGTGAATGCAGAAATGGTTTGTGAAGATGTAACTGGTTGCATAGTAAGAAGCGTAGTGGAGCAATGCGACGAACGAAGCATGGCGGTTGGCAAAGAAAAGTATCGCGGGTTTGGGTGGACTCTGTTATCTTTCGGCACCAAAATTTGATGGCTGCCATGTTGGATTGAGCAAGCATTGAACTGGAAATCCTTACATATCACAATAACCCTTCTGCAAGTCTGATGATCATACTGTTTCTGATTCTGATCGGGATGTTTGCCGGGCTGCTGGCCGGCATGCTGGGCATTGGCGGTGGCGTGATATTTGCACCCGTGCTTTTTTATATGTTTGATGCCCGCGGAATTGAAAATCCCGAGATTTGGGCCATCGGTTCATCGCTGCTATGTACTCTGGCTACATCGGGCAGTGCGTCGTTCAAACAACTTCGGATGGGCAGCTTTTCCCCGCGCGAAAGCCTGAAGGTTGGCCTTTTCGGCATCGTTGGAATCACGATCGGCAAAATCTACATAACCTCAGCATACTTCAATTCCGATGTTTTTCTGATCATCTTCTTCGTGATCCTGCTCTATACCGGTATTCAGTTTTTACGTAAAGCCATGAACCGGGCAGTACCGCCGGCGCCCGGCACCGACCGTTTAGTGAACTGGGGTGAGGTCGTACCCATTGGCGGTGGGGGCGGGCTGATTGCCGCGCTCACCGGTATCGGCGGTGGGATTGTGATGGTTCCCATCATGAACATGATCTACCGGATCAGTTTCCAAAAGGCGGTGAGCATATCGGTCGGAGCTATAATGATTATCTCGCTGTCAGGGGTGTTGCAGCTTGTGATGCCGGTCCCCGCCACGGCCGGACTTTCGCCCTACACGCTCGGGTATGTCGACTTCGGTACCGCCTTCGCCCTGGTTATCGGCGCCATTACAGGGGCTTACACCGGCACCTGGGCACAGGACAAAGTTAATCTGAATATCCTGAACGGGCTGTTCGCAACTGTTCTGCTGATCGCGGCGGTCAGGATGATTTATGATGTAGTGTTTTAGTTTGATTCCTATGTTTCACGATCGACCAACTACAACCAAATTACGATACCATTGATACCTGCCATTCTCTCCCTCGTCATCACCATTTTAGTTTCATTTCAGTTTGAATCTCAACCCGGCTCTGTAACTTTCAGGATTGTAGATGGAGAGACTTCCCTGCCGTTGGCCGGAGCAACCGTATTTATCAGGGAATCAGAGAGAGGTGGTTCTGCCGATGAAGAAGGAATGGTGACTCTCAGGGAATTGCCGTACGGCAGATATTCATTTGAGTTCCGGTTCGTCGGTTACGAAACCTCATTTAGGGTTATCGACATACCTGCTTCAGAGCCACAACCTGTGATTGTACGGCTGGAACACGAACATGATCACCTTGACGAAATCACGGTCTCAACCACACGAACAACCCGCTCCATTGAAGATTCACCCACCCGTGTTGAGGCCATAACTCTTGAAGAAATCGAAGAAAAAGCAAACATGAGGCCCGGCGACATCCGGATGCTGCTTGCAGAAAGTACAGGAATCCAGGTTCAGCAGACATCACCGGTCAGCGGCAGCTCCAATTTCCGGATCCAGGGACTGGACGGCCGCTATACCCAATTGTTAATAGATGGCTTCCCACTCTATGATGGTTTTTCGGGCGGATTGAGCATCATGCAAATCCCCCCGCTCGATTTGCAGCAGGTGGAAATTATCAAAGGTTCAAATTCAACACTCTACGGGGGCGGCGCAATTGCCGGGCTGGTCAATTTGATCAGCAAACAGCCCTCTCATCATCGGGAAGTGTCATTTTTAGCGAATGCATCAACTTCAAACAATCTTGACTTCAGTGGATTTTACAGCGAGAAAACAGGGAACATTGGTGTAACGCTTTTTTCCGCATATAACAGGAATCCGGGGTATGATCCTTCCGGGCAGGGATTTTCAGCTGTTCCTGAATACGATCGTTTTACGCTGAATCCAAAACTTATCTGGTATGTGAACGAGAGAACGCACATAATGGCAGCATCCCGGATTACCATTGAAGACCGTCTCGGCGGTGATATGCTTTACATCAACGGGGAAGACCCCGGGGGGCGCTATTTCGAACAGCACAATACCCGGCGCATATCCACCCAATTCTCCATTGATCATAACTTTTCCGATAAAACCACCCTGACCCTGAAAAACAGCCTCTCCTTACTGGATCGTTCTATACAGGTTCCCGGATTTCTGTTTGATGGAAACCAGACGGCAAGTTTCAGTGAACTTTCGGTCAACCATAAATCGGCATACGGCATCTGGTCGGCTGGTTTCAATCTCTGGACAGACCGCTTTGATGAAAGGGCCGGTCAATCAACTACACCGCAGGATGTTCAAACAGACATCGTTGGTGCATTCATCCAGAATACGGCTTCTTATACCGAAAAACTCTCTGTCGAAGCCGGGATAAGAGCCGATCTTGTGAGGCCGGAACCCGGCAATGATCTGAACGGGCTGTTTGTTTTGCCAAGAGTATCTGCCTTATACCGGTTTGATTCCTCATGGTCTATGCGCCTCGGGGGAGGCATGGGCTACAAAACCCCCGGTATCTTTACGGATGATGCAGAAAACCGTGCATTCCGCAATGTTGCCCCACCCGATTTTTCGACCATAAAAGCCGAGAAATCGTACGGACTGAATTATGATGTCAACTTCCGGACCGTACTGGCTGATCGCATCGTTTTCCGGTTCAACCAGCTGTTATTCGTAACCCGCCTCGACCATCCGCTGATGCTGATGCAGGATGGTGACGATGTATTCCGCTTTTCGAATATGGACGGCTTTATCAGAAGCCTGGGCAGTGAAACCAATGTCGCTTTCATCGTGGATCCCCTGAAATTGTTTTTCGGGTATACCCATATCGATGCCAGTCAACATCAGGACGGGTTTGTGAGCAGGGTTCCGTTGAATTCACCGCATCAGATCAATGCCATACTGATGCTGGAGGAACATGACTCATACAGACTGGGTTTTGAAGCCTATTACTACAGTCCTCAAAAATTGACTGATTCTTCGACCGGCCGCGGATATACCATTTTCGGCATTATGGGTGAAAAAACATGGGGCATAGTCACCGTTTTCGCAAATTTTGAAAATATATTCGACACCCGGCAAACCCGTTACGGACTTATCTATTCCGGTACCCGGCAAAACCCTGAATTCAGCGATATTTTCGCCCCACTTGAGGGAAGATACGTCAATATAGGGGTCAGGATTAAACTGTGATGTTTTAACATATAACATATTTGCCAGGTGACGCGGTCGCCGGCTCTCTGCGAGTCGTACTTAAGAAACATAGGATGCAGACCTCACATGACGAATGACTCAAAATTAGTCCGGTTTACAACGGTTGTTTCGTGCTTTGGGTAGGTTTCCAGGAAAATACGAGGGAATCTGTTCCTGTTTTTTTCACCCCATTTGAATTCGAATGCGTGCAAAATACCTTCCCGCTCCTCAATGTAATCAATTTCCTGTCGGTCGTGTGTTCTCCAAAAAAACCGGTTCACATATAATTCCCTTTTTTGCAGGCATTTCAACCTTTCGGCCAACAGAAAATTTTCCCATAAGGCCCCGATATCGGATCTCAAACCTGCGGGGGCGTAATTCCGGATCACAGCATTTCTTATTCCGTTATCGTAAAAATATATTTTGCGGGATTTTGACAGCTCCTTTCGCAAATTTCTGCTGAAAGAGCCTAATCTGAATACGACAAATGCACGTTCAAGCAAAATAATGTAACGCTCAACCGTCTCCTTATCGATCCCGGCCATTCTGGAGAGCTCAAGATAGGAGACCTCGTTCCCAAGTTGAAATGCAAGTGCCTGGATCAGTTTTTCGAGTTTTTGGGGCTTTTGTACGTTCTCCCAGGTCAGGATATCCTTGTAGAGGTAACTGTCGGCGAGCTGTTGAAGTATCTCCTTTTCCTCACCCGCACTGGTAACCACATCGGGATAGTACCCATAGATCAACCGATGGTTGAGCATTCTTCTCTCTTCGGTAATGCCATGGTGCTGTACCATCTCAGCATAGGAGAGCGGGTATAAAAAATATTCCCATTTTCGGCCGGTGAGCGGTTCATTGATCCGGTTAGCCAGTTCAAATGCGGATGAACCGGTTGCGATCACCTTTACTCCCGGTATGTTATCGTATATTAATTTGATAACAAGACCGATATTTTCTACACGTTGCGCCTCGTCAATTACCACCACTCTATGTCTGCCGATGTACGATTTCAATAGGGTCGATGTCGGGTTTTTCAGCAATTCCCTTACATCTGTCTCATCACCGTTCCACCAGAGAGCGGCCAGTTCATTTCGGTGAACCAGCTCCCTCAGTAGCGTGGTTTTACCTACCTGTCGCGGGCCAAGCAATATAATTGCTTTGTTGTCAAGCAGTTTTTTTTCCAGACTGATAAGTACATCGCGTGAAATCATGTATTGAAAATACAAATTTCTCGTATATAACCGAAAATTTTAGCTGAATATTTCGGTTATGATCGAGGTATTTCTAATTTAAATATTACAAAATGTTTATTAATATTATATTTAAAGCATTTTGTACTGCTTATTGAATTTTCAGCACATCACCTTGTTATAAAATCTGCATGAAACTTACCCGTAACATCCCGGGCACGCTCTGCTACAGGGTATACCTGAGCCCCAAAGCCAGATTCGTCATGTTGATTTGCTCACTTCCGTTATTGGTCACCATTCCCTGCAAAAAGCGGAAAGCTCCGTAAGCCGACAACTTTTCTGTAAGGGAATACCTCGGGGCAATGGTGATGCCCAGCTGCCAGTTTACATCATAGAATGAGTTTCCCGGGGTACCGGTACTGCTGATCCTGGTGTAATCGATATACATACCGCCCAGGGTTGCCATCAGGGGAATATGCAGCCGGTCGGTCGCCTGCAGAACATAACCCAGTGAACCGTGAACGGCAAAGGCATTGTCGAGTGTGTTTACACCCTCTCCAAAGGTTTCACTCATGATCGACGTATAGGAGAGCTGCCCGATAATCTGCCTGTACTGCAGTTCCGCGAAAAGCTTTATCGCAATTCCTGAGTCTTCAATGTCACCCAGTGTAAACTGTGGTGCAACACCCCCGGCAATACCGATCGAAAATGAAAGGTCATTGCCAGGCTGCTGTGCCATTGCAGAATCCTGGAGAATAAAGGTCCCCAAAAATAGCGCTGCAATAAGTACAAGTTTGTGAAATCTGAATGGTGATGTTTCTGATCGGGGTGATCTTATAGTGTAGTAATTCATGGCCTTATATTTTGATTTGAGTTTTGCAGATTGAAACCTGCCTGATTGTGTACGCGCAAAAAGAGTTGCAGCTTGGCGAAAATATTCTATTATCGACCGCATGCCGGCAGCATATGATGTGTAATTACTGCCCGCCTCCTCTTGA
>RECM01000155.1 GCA_007694035.1 Balneolaceae bacterium | reverse complement strand
TCAATTCGGTATCCGCCTGCCGGAACAGTTGATTCAGGTTTTCTTTATTCATAATCCCGGGATTTGGTTTTATTGAATGGTTAACGATCGAAACCCGTTTTTCTGGAAACTGAATCTGCCTGGCAGCCCGGTTATCGATTAATGGTCACTTACATGCCAAACATTTTTAAGGAATACCGTGCAAATTCAATTATGGGTGTAAAATAGATTCCGAACAGCAGCACAGGGATCAGAAGCATAAACAGAATTACTTTTGATCCCGCATCGAATACCAGGGGTTCCGATATGCCGTCGGACTTGAAAAAGAACATATTCTTGACTACCCGGATGTAGTAGAACAGTGAAATGACGGTGGTAATACCGGCGATTAAAACGAGCCAGATCCATCCGGCGCTGATAGCCGCCCCGAAAATGTAAAGTTTGGCAATAAAACCGGCTGTCGGCGGCAATCCGGTGAGCGCGATCAGGAAAACCGTCATGGCAATGCACTCCATCGGGGCCCGGAAACCGAGCCCTTTGTATTTTTCAATGGATTCCGTATTCAGCTTGTTTGAGAACAGCATGGCCACGTAAAAGGCCCCCAGGTTCATAAACAGGTACATGAATACATAGATCATTATGGCGGTTATGCCCTCATCGGTAAGCACCACAAAGCCCATAAGTATATATCCGGCATGGGCGATGCTCGAATAGGCCAGCATACGCTTGATATTGTCCTGCTTTAAGGCGGTAAGGTTACCTGCAATCATTGCAAGGGCCGCCATAAATGCCAGCAGCATATTCCAGTTCAACCCTTCAAAAATGGGCCAGTCGCCGATTATCTGTACGCTGGCAGTGTCCATAAACGAAACTTTAAACAGGCGTATCATCAGGGCAACTGCAGCGATTTTTGATGCAACGGCCAGAAAGGCAGTAATGGTGATGGGGGCTCCTTCGTATACATCAGGTGCCCAGAAATGAAAGGGTACTACCGCAATTTTGAATCCGATGCCTACAATAATCATCAGTATGGCTATATACAGAATCATCGGCTGGTCGATGCCGGCGGCAAGGGAAGCGTTTACCCCGTAAATATCGGTGGCAGCTGTTATGCCAATGAGCAGGGAGATGCCGTACAACATGATGCCCGACGATACGGCCCCGTACATGATATATTTTATGGATCCTTCTGCCGACTTGAGCGCCCGTTTGGTAAAACCGGCCAGTACATAGGAGCAGATACTGGTCATTTCGAATGCAAGGTAGATCAGCAACAGATTGGTAGATCCCACCATAAGAAACATCCCCAGAATCATGCCCGCAATCAGCATGTAATATTCACCGAGGCGCGATTTATACGGGTCCAGTTCCCGGCTGTTGATTGAAAACAGCACGATGAACAAACTGGCGATGATCAGAATTACCTTGAAAAAAACGGCAAAGGGATCAACGGCTGCCATGTCGTGGAAAATGGATGTATTTAACCCGGTTTGCTGAAGTACCAGTAAACCGGTAACGGTAAGTCCGGCCAGGAATATCCAGCTGATGGTGTGATTCTCCCTTTTGAGCAAAAGGTCGGCAATAATTACAACACACAGGGTCACAACAATGGAAATCTCGGGATAAAAATGGCCTATGCTATTCAGAATATTTTCAACCATAATCAGAAATTGAATATGTGCTTATCCCGCCAGGCGGTCAGGATCGGTTGGAGTTTTAGTTTGTATGCCATTTTTTAATTCCCGCCGTTCGTGATCAGCTCTACCAGATGGCTCAGTGATGTATTCATCAGTTCGATGGCAGGCGCCGGATAGACACCAAGCAGGATGATGAGAATAATGAGTGGAACAAAGGCCACCATCTCCCTGGCCGTAAGGTCGGGAAGGGCCAGGTATTCGTCAGGGGATTTGCCCAGAAATACACGCTGAATTGTCCACAGGATGTATGCGGCCGTAATAATAATGCCGGTTACGGAAATGATGGTTATCCAGCGGAACGAGGAGAATGCACCCAGGAACGAGAACAATTCGCTCACAAATCCATTCAGGCCGGGCAGCCCGAGTGCCGCGAACATGCCAATGATGGCAACACCCGTATAGCGGGGCATCACGTTTGCAATGCCGCCAAAATCATTCACTCCCCGTTTCTTTGTTCTGTCGTAAATAACCCCGACCACGAGGAACAGTACGGCTGTGATGATACCGTGATTGAACATCTGGAGCACACCGCCAACCATGCCCTGCGTGTTCAGGGCGGCAATTCCGAGCACCACGATTCCCATGTGGCTCACCGAGGAGTAGGCGATCAGTTTTTTGAAGTCATCCTGGGCCATGGCGCAGAATGCACCGTATATGATGCTGATCATGGCCAGCGTTGCCATAAAGTACATAAAGTAGATGGTGCCGTCGGGGAATATGGGGAAACTGATGCGCAACAGGCCGTAGGTGCCGAGTTTCAGCAGAACGCCGGCAAGAATAACGCTGATGGGCGTGGGCGCTTCAACGTGGGCGTCGGGCAACCATGTGTGGAACGGGAAGAGCGGTATTTTAATGGCGAAATTGATGAACAACGCCATCCAGGCCACATACCGCCATGTGGTGTCGACCCCCGCCAGAATGGATCCATCAACATAATTTGCCGGATTCATCATGTGCAGAATGTTGAACGTATGGATCGTCTCACCGGTTGCCGTATTGGTATAGGCCACGCTGAAATAGAGCGCCAGCATTACCAGCAGCATCAGAATACTGCCCACAAAGGTGTACAGAAAGAACTTGATGGCGGCATACTCGCGCCTCGGGCCGCCCCAGATGCCGATCAGGAAATACATCGGCAGCAGCATCACTTCCCAGAAGATGAAGAACAGGAAAAAGTCGAGCGATACAAAAACCCCCATCATGCCTGTTACCAGCAGCAGGTAGAGGGCAAAATATCCCTTCACCATTTTCCCGATATTCCATGAGGATATGACCCCGATAAAGGAGATCAGGGCAGTGAGTATTACCATTAACACGCTCAGCCCGTCGATACCCAGAAAATAGGTGATCTCGATTTTGCCGACCCAGGGTACTGCTTCCACGGTAATCCATTTATACTGCTCGAGGAACTGGAAGCTGGAGGCATCATTGATGCCCAGCATGGAGCGGTCAAAATATTTGAAGATAATCCCGGCCAGTATAACCTGGATTCCGGTTACGGCAGCAGCAACCGAACGTATGGCATTTCGTTTTTCATCCGGGAGCAAAAGCACAATAATTACGCCCACTATCGGAATAAATACGATCCATGTGAGAATACCGATGCCAAACAATTGAAGTTCCATATTTTTACGTTTCTTTATTGTTGTTTAAAAATCTTTTGCTGATGGAGCATTGTAATTACTGTGGATGTATCCATAATCAGATTCAGATAAAGAGGAAAAAGAGCACAATGAAACTGAACACGATGTAGATGAAGTAGGTCTGCACTTTCCCGGTTTGAATTTTTCCGAGAAGGGTGCCCGTCATTTCGGTCAGCCGGGCCGACAGATTTACCAGCCCGTCTACAACAGTATTGTCAAACCATCTGCTCACGACCGATATGCGCGATGTAACCGTTGCCGCGCCGTTTACCGCGCCATCCACGATATTTTCATCAAACCAGCGCAGAATTTTCGTAATGCCAATTGTGCCGTTTACAAAAACGCTGCCATACATTTCATCGAAATACCATTTGTTGAGCGAGCCCCTGTACATAAAGCCCAGGGATGAAGCCATACGGTCGGCGCTTACTTTATTCCACTGATATACCGCAAGTGCAAACAGAACACCCGCTGCTGCGATCAAAATGGACAGCACCATGGCCAGTGTGTGCATACTGCTTACGGCATCATGGAACACGGCCGACGTTGCCGGCTGCATCAATGCTGGAACCACACTTGCCGGCCTTTCAATGGCTGCGAAAAACCAGCCCGAGGAGGCCCCGAACGGATTGAAACTGTAGAACACAAACAGTGAGAGTGCACCCAGAACCATGAGGGGTATGGTCATAACTTTGGGCGATTCTACCACATCATCGAGGGAGGTTGTACCGGCATGTTTGCCGTGGAAGGTGAGTATAAGAAGCCGGAACATGTAGAATGCCGTGAGGCCGGCAACGGCAAAACCGATAATCGGGAGCAGCCAGTGGCCGCTCAGAGTTCCGAAAGCGAGGGTGCCGGCCAGTATCTCATCTTTACTTAAAAACCCGGATGTAAGAGGTATGCCCGAAATGGCAAGCGTAAAAATGAGGAATGTCCAGTACGTTACCGGCATTCTCGATTTCAAACCGCCCATATTGCGGATGTCCTGCGCATCGGTATGATGGTCATTTTTCTTGTGGAGCGCGTTGTGCATGGCGTAGATCACACTTCCGGCCCCGAGGAAAAGGCCCGCTTTGAACGACGCGTGGGTAACCAGGTGCATAAAACCGGCCGTATAGGCGCCAACCCCCAGGCCCATAATCATGTAGCCGAGCTGACTGATTGTGGAATAGGCCAGCACTTTTTTGATATCGAACTGGGTAATGGCGATCGTGGCCGCAATGAGTGCGGTAATTGCGCCGATATAGGCGATAATTAGCAGGGCGTCGGCCGTAAGAATCGGGAAAACCCGCGCAACCAGGTAAACGCCGGCAGCGACCATGGTGGCGGCATGGATAAGGGCGCTGATCGGGGTGGGGCCTTCCATGGCATCGGGAAGCCATACATGCAGCGGGAACTGGGCCGATTTACCGACTGCACCGCAAAAGATGAGCACGCCGGCCGCTGTGAGCCAGGCTGTACTGTTGAAGGGCAAATTGCCTGCCGCAACCGTATCAAAAATTGCGCCGAATGCAAAGGTGGAGAAACTTGCAAACAGGATCATTATCCCGATAAACATGCCGGCATCGCCTATCCGGTTAACGATAAAAGCTTTATTGGCCGCATTTGATGCCGATTTCTTTTCATACCAGTGCCCGATCAGCAGGTATGAGCTTATTCCAACCAGTTCCCAGAAAATGTACATCATGAGCAGGTTATCGGTAAGCACAATGCCGAGCATGGAGAAAGAGAACAGGCCCAGATAAGCGTAATACCGTGAATAGCGAACATCCCCGTGCATGTACCCGACCGAAAAGAAGTGCACCAGCATGCTTATGAGCGTTACCACAACAAGCATCACAGCAGCAAGATTATCGATCATGATGCCGAACGGAACAGTGAGGGACCCGGCTTCTGCCGCATTGCCCAATACCACCCAGGTCATGGTACCGGTAATGGCTTCACCATGATGAAGGGTCAGCTTGGTGATGAGCAGGTACAGGGAGAGTGCAAAAGAGAGCGTGATGAGGCCTGTAGCAAACCAGTCACCGTTTCGGGGTAGTTTTTTTCCTGCAAATATCAACACCAGGAATCCCAGCATCGGTGCGAGCAAGATGATTAAAGACAGTTGTATTAGCATCTGAAATTCAATAATGTGGTTAGTCTCTGTTTGCCTGTTCTACCCTTTCATCAGGCTGATTTCATTGAGATTTATTGTTTTGAACCGGTTATAAATATTCAGCACGATCGCCAGCGCAACAGCTGCTTCAGCTGCCGCTATAATGATTACAAAAAGAGCGATCATCTGCCCGTCGAGAGCCAGTTCGGTAAAGCGGCTGAAAGCGATAAAATTGAGGTTCGCCGAATTCAGAATCAGTTCAACCCCCATCAAAACCATAATCACATTTTTGCGGGAGATTACGGCGAGCAGCCCGAGGGAAAACAGTATGGCACTCACCATCAGATAATGGGTCAAACCGGGTTCAGCAAGCCATTGTAAAAACGTTGATTCCATGTGCAGTTCAGTTAGGGTTCATTTTTATGTCGGGTCGACATCAACAGGGCACCAATAATTGCCACCAGCAGCAGTACACCTGCTATCTGAAAGGGCAGCAGGTATTCATTCATCAGCATCATTCCCAGGTCATACATGGTACCATCCCTGTCGGCCGGTACGATGGTTGTCCACTCTGCTGCGAAGAACACATAGAGCAGAAGTACCGCAACAGCCCCCGAGAGCAGCGATGCGGGCAGCATGTTCACGGTAACCGTTTTCAGGTTTTCAGTGAAATCGAGCGTGGTGAGCATGATGCCGAAAAGTATAAGTATGAGAATACCGCCTACATAGACCAGTATCTGGGTTGCAGCTACAAAATCAGCGTAGAGCAACACATACAGCGCAGCTACGCCGGAAAGGGAGAAAATCAGGGCAAATGCGGCGTGTACGATGTTTTTGGAAAAGACCATATAAGCGGCAGATCCCACCGTAAGCACGGTGAACGCGTAGAATAAAATTGCAGATAATTCCATCAGTCGGTTGGCTTCGTCATAAGTTGGTTTGTCATTCGCCGGCTTTCCCGGCATCAGTATCGGTATCGGTCTCCTGGTCCTTTTTTTCCTGGTCCTTTTTCTGCTGCGCCAGTTCTTTCTGCCGGTTTTTTTCTTCGTTCTCTTTTTCCAGCTTGTCTTTAACTTCAGTCACTTTTTCGGGGCTGAGGTTGCTGAACTCGAAAATCAGGTTCTTACGGTCAAATTCGGAGTATTCATACTCCGGTACCATGTAGATACAGTTGGTCGGGCAGGGATATACACACAGGTCGCAGTACATGCATTTCGACATGTCGATATCGAACTGCGTAACCCACAGGCGCTTCGGATTCCCGGTCGAGGTTTTGCCCAGGTCCACATCACTGGTGGCTTTTACTGTTTCGATGTCGATACAGTTTACGGGGCAGGCCCGTGCGCAGAGAAGGCAGCCGATGCAATCATCAATATTCACATACAGTTTGCTGCGTACGCCAGGGGGCAGTTCAACGCGTACATCGGGATACTGGATGGTTACCGAGGGCTGAAACAGGTGCCGCAGGGTAATCGCCATCCCGATAAAAATCGATTTAAAGGTCTGATAGCCTTCCTTCAGTTGCTTTTGCATATTCAGGGTGTCCTATTATTTAGAAAATCATTTCCCATAGCGCTACAAGGACAAAATTCACAAACGACAGCGGTATGAGAATACTCCAGCAGATATGCATCAGCTGATCTACCCGGTAACGCGGCAGGGTCCAGCGGATCCACATCATCACAAACACAAGAAGCATGCCTTTGAGCATAAACCAGCCAAAGCCCCAGATCGGGCCCGACATGAACGTGCCGAACGGGCTGTTCCAGCCTCCGAAAAACAGGGTTGCACCGAGCAGCGACAGAAGCAGCATGTCGGCATATTCCGCCAGCATGAACATCCCCCAGCGCATGCCGGAATACTCGGTCTGGTAACCGGCAACAAGCTCCGATTCAGATTCGGGCAGGTCGAAGGGAACCCTGTGCGATTCGGCCAGCATCGATATGGCAAAGATGGCAAATGCCACAATCAGAAAGGGGTTCTGGAAAATGAACCAGTTTGGCAGAAAGCCCATTATATCGTTACCGGTCTGCATTTCTGTGATGGTCATCAGGTTCATTGAGCCGGCAACGATAAGCACCGACAGTACCGTTACAATGGTCGGAACCTCATAACTTACCATCTGTGCGGCCGTCCGCATGCCACCCACCAGCGACCATTTATTGTTGGATGCCCATGATGCCATTATGATACTGATCGTGAGAAACGATGTGATGGCAAGCAGGTAGAAAACGCCGATATTGATATTGCTGCCTATGTATCCGCTGCTGAACGGGATAACGGCAAAGGCGGCGTAGGAGGCTGTGAATATCATAAATGGCGCCAGTTTGAACAGGAAAGAACTGGCGTCTTTCGGAATAATGTCTTCCTTCTGGATCAGTTTAAGCATATCGGCTATGGTCTGGGCCCAGCCATGAAATCCGCCCGTTCGCATCGGCCCCAGCCTGTCCTGAATAAATCCGGCCACTTTACGCTCGAGCCAGATTGCAAACAAAGCGTAAACGATGATGATGACCATGGGAAACAGGGCAAAGACAACCAGGGCAACCGGAGACGACGGGATTATATTTTCTAAAAATTCAAGCATATCAGTTTATTTTGGACGCTTTGATAGTCACTTCACAGCCTTCTTCATCGGTCAACTTCTCCCAGTACGATATCAATACTGCCAACTATAGCTACCAGGTCGGATAGCAGGGCTCCGCGGGAAATGGCCGGCAGAATGCTCAGGTTAACAAAACTTGGTGCCCGTACTTTCACCCTGAACGGGCTCGATGATTTATCGCTGATGATGTAGTAGCCCAGCTCGCCTCTCGGCGTTTCTGTGCGTACGTATATTTCACCTTCTTTCATCCGTATGCGTTTGGGTACGGCTTCCATCACATTCCCTTCATCGGGCATCTGCTCAAGGGCCTGCTCAATAATTACCAGGCTCTGTTCCATTTCACGCACACGAACCATGTAGCGGTCCCAGCAGTCACCAACGGTTCCCACTTCACCTGTTCCGACTGGTATGTCGAACTCAAATCGGTCGTAAATAGAATAGGGGTCATTCTTTCTCAGGTCCCATGATACGCCCGAGCCTCTCAGCATCGGCCCGGATGCCGCGTAATTCAGGGCAACCTCGGCCGGCAGTACTCCGATATTGGCGGTCCTGTCAATAAATATCTGGTTGTAGGACAACAGGTCGTTCAATTCCTTGATTTTCGGCCGGAATGTTTTAACAAAATCGGCCGTTTCCGGTTTGAAACTGTCGGGAACATCACGCATCAGGCCGCCAACACAGATGTAATTATAGAGCAGGCGGGCACCGCTTATCTTTTCAAAGATGGTCAGAATTTTTTCGCGCTCGATAAAGCAGTAAAGGAAGGGGGTAAACGCGCCCAGGTCCAGCCCGAACGTGCCGATTCCCAGCAGGTGGCTTGCAATTCGCTGTAATTCGGCCAGGATAACCCGCACGTACTCAACCCGCTCGGGAACCTCAAGCTGAAGCAGCTTTTCCACGGCGATCACATAGCCGTGCTCCTGGTTCATGGCAGAGACGTAGTCGATGCGGTCGGTATAGGGAATCACTTTTGAATAATCGTCCATCGCCTCGGCGTACTTTTCGAAACACCGGTGCAGATAGCCGATATGGGGATGCACCCTGGTTACCACTTCACCGTTCAGAACGACTTCCAGCCGGAGTACACCATGGGTCGAGGGATGCTGCGGACCCATATTGATGGTCATCTCCTTGGTTTCGTGGATGTTTGCTGTAATTTGATTGGTCATAGTTATGAACCTGCCGGATTTAAAAACGAGTGGTTACTCCCATGTAGGTTTCCTGCTGCACGTAATCTTTTCTGAGCGGGTGGCCTATCCAGTCATCCGGGCACAGAATACGTGCCATATTCGGGTGACCGTCAAATACGATGCCCAGCATATCCCAGGCCTCACGCTCGTGCCAGTCGGCGGTTTTCCAGATCGACTCTACAGACTGTACCCTGGGGTTATCGATCGGTACCCGGGCCTTCAGTGCCACGGTATGCCCTAATGTTGTTGAATGCAGATGGTATGTTACCCCCAGCTCCTGCTCGGCCGGGTAATGCACACCGCTGAGGCACATCAGGGTATTAAACCGAAGTTCCTGGTCATCCCTCAGAAATTTGGCAATTTTTTTTACTGTGTCCGGTGCCACAGAAATCCATGGCTGACCAACTTCGGCCGGCACAAATCCGAGTACGCCCTCGTCAATATGGTCGTTCAGATAGGCGGCTATTTCTTCAGGTTGTTTCATGGCGGTCGGCATCTTCGGTTATCTTTTCAGATGGTTTTTTTTCAACAAGGCTTTCGCCTTCAATTTTTTTCTGGAGTGTGAGGAAGCCTTCGAGCAATGCTTCCGGCCGCGGGGGGCAGCCGGGCACGTAAACATCCACGGGTATTACCTTGTCGACACCCTTCAGAACATGGTAGCCGTGCTCCCAGTAAGGCCCGCCGCTGTTTGAGCAGGAACCCATGCTGATTACGTACCGCGGCTCCGACATCTGCTCATACAGCCGTTCGATCCGCGAGGCCATCTTCATGGTTACCGTACCGGCTACGATCATCACATCGGCCTGCCGTGGCGAAGAACGGGGGATAATGCCGAACCGGTCGAAATCATAGTGTGAAGCCGCTGTGGCCATCATTTCAATCGCACAACAGGCCAGGCCGAACTGCTCATACCACAGCGATGATTTTCTGGCCCAGTTCAGGGCACTGTCGAGAGATACAATTATGATATTACTGTCGTGATATTTTTTATCAAGCAGGCCCATAGAAAGGTTGGTTGATTAATCGTTTATTTGGTTACGTCTGTTTCCGGTGCAGACATCATTTCAGAAAGGTCCATATCCGGATGTTCTCCGCCCAATACACCGATACCCTCCACGTACCTTGGTACTGAAGGAACCGGTTTATCCCATTTCAGGTGGCCCTTGCCCAATTCATAGGCAAAACCGATAAAGATCAGAAATACAAAAACGAACATGGCCCAGAATGCGACCCAGCCCAGCTCCTTGAATACCATCGCCCAGGGGAAGAGCAACAGTATCTCCACCTCAAAAATCAGAAACATCAAACCGATGATGTAGAAGCGGTTGTTGAACTGAACCCGGGCCGTGCCGATGGGGATTTCACCGCATTCATAGGTCGACAATTTGATCGCATTCGGGCGGTCTGGCCGGATGAGTTTCGCGGCAAAAAGGGCTACAGCCACAAATAAAGCGCCGATTACGAAGAAGAGTAATACGTTTCCGAAATCTGTAAGCATAGATCACTCAGTAATGTTGGTTTTGGTCAAATTTGGATATTTATACTCAAATATCCAAATTTAATTTTTAAGTATGGCATTATTGGCTGATATTTAACCGGAAAGGTATAGTGATGCGGGCAGATATTACCTGCCGAGCTCGGTTCTGCGGATGAACTCCTTGCTGTCGACCAGCGGCCTCTCTGGTGCGTTTGCGATTTCAACTACGGTCGAATAGGCCACCCTTGTGCGCCTGAGAAAGTGTTCATATTCAATTTTGTCGGGCGTATCGGAAGGACGGTGGTAGTCGGCATGCACTCCGGTAAAGAAGAACGCGAAGGGTACGCCAAGCCGGCCAAAGTTCCAGTGGTCGCTGCGGCGGTAAAACTGGTTCGGATCGTCCAGGTCATTGTAGCGCATGTCGAGTTTCAGGTTTTCGCTTTTAATATTGGCAACCTGCAGCAGGCTGTCGAGCCGCGATGAGATAATCTCCGCGCCGATAATGTAGATGTAGTCACCGAAGCCCTCATCCTGATAGTGGTTATCTATACGGCCTATCATATCGATGTTTATGTTGGCAACTGTATTATCTATGGGCATCACAGGATGGTCGGAGTAATAGCGCGATCCCAGCAGTCCGCGTTCTTCGGCGGTAACGTGCAGGAACATCACGCTGCGGGCGGGGCATGCGCCATTATCACGCGCTTCGGCCAGTGCTTCGGCAATGGCCAGGGTGGCAACCGTTCCACTGCCGTTGTCGTCGGCCCCGTTATAGATGTAATCGCCGGTGGCATCGGGCGTATCCAGTCCCATATGGTCGTAATGGGCCGAAATAACCACTACTTCATGTTTCAGGTCCGGGTCGCATCCCTCAAGCAGGGAGAGCACATTTTTTGAAGGGATGGCCCTGTACTCACTGTTGCCGGTCGTTTTGATGTAGTGATCGGTTACAACCGGTTTGAATGCTTTCAGGTCAGATACAAGGGCATCATATTGGCTGTTAAGCTCGTCGGCTTCTATGCCGAGCAAGGCAGCGGCTTTGGCGGGGCTTACGGAAAGGATCGCAGACTGCATCGGAGCCCCACGCCCGGTCTGCATGTATTCGAGCTGGAAACCAACGGGGTTGCCAAAAATCGCCGCCATTATCTTCGCCGTGCTGTCGAAATCATCCTGATCTGTGTGGTTCACCAGAAGTATTCCTGCCACGCCTTCGCGGAACAGCAGCTGATTTAAGCGTGTTCGGTTGGTAATGGCCGGGCTGATGAGGGTATCGCCGTCGACCACATGGGGGATGTCGTTAAAAATGAGCACCCAGTTGCCGGAAATTTCGGCATTGAGGTGGTCAACACCGCGCCCATCGTCCCTTATGCCGAGCCCGGCGTATACAACACGGCCTTCCACCGGCAATTCACCGCCCAGCATGGGATAAAATCCGGCCGGATTGTCTTTTTCAAAACGGCTGTTATACACATGTTGCGTATCGGTCCCGGCAATTGTGAACCGGTCGAAGCTGATATAATCGTTAACCCTCGCGTTCAGGTTGAAATTCTGGAAATAGGTACCGTTGTCGCCGATTGCCTTCATGCCGATCGCTGCATGCCGTGCGGCCAGGTAGTCTGCCGCCATATCGATACCGGGCTCACCGGTGCCCCGGCCCAGCAGGGAGTCGCCGGCCAGCAGAAACAGGTGGTCACGCAGCTGCTGTTCGGTTATGGCCGACTGATAGGGGTGCAGCTTCTCGTTCCGGTCGGCTGGCGAGGGGCCGTTGGTCATGGAAACACAGGATGCTGTTACAGTAAGCAGCAGCGCTATTGAGGTAAAAAGGGTGAGTCGCATCGGGGTAAAGTACATGTTGTCGGGTTTTTCGGATGTTGAAATGGGTTGAACGTTAAATCAGGTCAATTATTTAAATCTGAAAGTGATGGCAGCAAGGCAGGGATTCTGTTTAGTTCAGCTTTCCCATGATCTCCTCGCGCGAGACGGAGGGGACCTCGAGATGAAAACTGAAATAGTTGTCGTCGATAAACAGGTTGAGCTGCCCTTCTTTCACCATCTCCAGTATGGCCAGAAAGGTAACCACAAGCAGCGGCCTTGATCCCACCTCCCGGCACAGGTCCAGAAATGCGACCTTGCCCTTGTCGCGCATCCAGGTCAGTATCGCTTTTGACTGCTGCTCTACGGTCACTTTTACTTTTTCGACCTGGTGAACCGGTGGCTCCTCCTTGAGCCGGGCCAGAACATGCTTGTAAGCCGCCATAAGATCGTACAGGGTTACATCCCTGAGTGGCTCAGAATCGGGTTTCTGGCGGATCACATCGGGCTTAAGGTATTTGCGGTAGTACCTTTCGCGGGTTTTGTGATCGATCAGGTTCATCTCTTCGGCGATCTCCTTATAGCGTTTGTACTCGAGCAGGCTTTGAACAAGCTCGTACCGCGGATCGCTTTCGTCGAGTTCGCCTTCATCGGGTTCATCGCGGGGCAGCAATAGGCGGGCCTTTATCGACATAAGGGTACCCGCCATAAGGATGAACTCGCTGGCCACCTCCAGGTCGAGCTCGTCGAGAAAGTGGATGTAGTCGAGAAACTGCCTGGTTATGTAGGAAATGGGGATGTCGTAGATATCCAGCTCATCCCTTTTTATGAAAAAAAGGAGCAGATCCAGCGGACCTTCAAAATTCTGGAGCTCGACTCTGTACATTAAACGTTCTGTTTTTCCCTTGTTTTAAACCATTCTACCGTCTCGCGCAGCCCCTCCTCGATGGAGTACTTCCGCTTCCATCCCATCTCTTTTTCGATCTTCGCGGTACCGACCACACTGCGAAGCTGCTCACCCGGTTTGCCTTCGGCGTGCGTTTCGGGCGTATCGGACCCGGTAAATTTTTTCAGGTGGCGGAACAGTTCTACCACATTGGTCTCGATACCGGTGCCCACATTGAAGATGCCGTTGGATGTGTGTTTCAGCGCCAGCAGGTTTGCCTGCACCACATCGGCAACATGTACATAGTCGCGGGTCTGCAGGCCGTCGCCGTTTATGAAACAGTTCTGACCGCGCAGCATCCGTTCGGTGAAAATGGCCACAACGCCGGCTTCACCATGGGCATTCTGCCGCGGTCCGTACACGTTGGCGTAGCGCAGCGATATCCACTGCAGGTCATATACGAGATTATAGAAGCGCAGATAGTGCTCCGATACCAGCTTGGTAATGCCATAGGGCGACATCGGCCGTTCGGTATGGTTCTCGTCCTGCGGGGTATAGTCCGGCTCACCGTAAATCGCCCCGCCAGTTGATGAGAGGATCACCCTGGTAAGGCCGTTTTTTCGCCCGGCTTCGAGCAGGTTCAGAAATCCGAGTACGTTTACCTTTGCGTCGAACTGAGGATCGGCCACCGATTTCCTCACATCCATCTGGGCTGCCAGGTGGTAAAGTACCTCGAAGCGTTCTTTTTCAAACAGCGCGGGGATGCTTTCATCCCTGATGTCGGTATGGTGAAAAACGGCCTTCGGGTTGAGATTGTGCCTGAAACCCCCGCTCAGATCGTCGATTATATGAACTTCATGACCCTGTGCGATAAGTGCGTCGGATATATGTGAACCGATAAAGCCGGCCCCGCCTGTAACTGCAATTTTCATGTTATTAAGGGGAATATGTCGAGTTTAAATGGATTGAATATAGCACCTATGCATATCAAAAACATGGCTTGGTGTTCCCGTAAAACAACAGTCGCTCATTTTTGAACATGCTTGCAGGGTATGATGCTGTGATACCGCCAGTAAAGTGAGATCGGTAGCCCACAATGCACTGTGCAACTATTCCTGCCTATCCTGCAAGGAAAGGGCGTATTCTCATATATCGTGCGGTTAGGTAATATTACAATTACCCAAGCATTGTTAATAATGAGATGAACAGGGGTAAAGACTGAAACCATAATCATGATTACCGGTTGGCATCAGTGCAGCTGAATGAACATCTGTCTCGCCAGGCAGGCATCACTGTTAACAAAGTGAGGTTGTTCATTTTATCGGAACAAGAACGCTGGCCGGGGGATCCGGGGGTATGCAATTATAATATATACGTTTAAAATATACGGTGATCAAACATATGAGTGGCATTACAGACTATTCAAACAAGGGAAACAGTTCAAGGCTGGTGCTTCATGTCGGCGCAATGCTCATCTGCTGCGTTCTGATAATTGTCGTAATACTCAGGGGAGATTCAGGCAGTTATTTTGCGATGAACGCTACCGTTATGTTTAACATTGAAACAAATCAGGGGTTGCATGGGTATTCGGGACCAGTGTATTCGGTTATTGAAATGTATGGTGATGTACCGCCGTTGAGCAATGCATCGCCACTGATCTTTAAAGCCGGCGCCCCCGGCGATCATGGGTTTTCGTTAACGGTGCAATTTCCGATGGAGGCTGTAGGAAAGAGCCTGAACTACCGTATCGTAATGCGGTCAGATACCGAATATGGCAGGCCGGCCGGCAGGGTTTCGGGTACAATCAACCTGACCGGCGGAAAGTCCACAGTGGTAATCGATCATGCAACGATTATGTCCGGCCATAAAGTGATCAGCCATCAGCCTGGTCCTGTTGCGAATCTCCGGTAAAAGGAACGCCCTATCGACCTGTTTCCTGGTCAGCGCAGATCAAATCAGATCAAATCAATTCCGGATCCGGGTACCTAAAGAACACAATTCAGACCGGGCGGGACCATTTTCCGGCTAATTCGCCGTCGGTTGCCCTGTACTGATTGAAAAGGGAACGGATTCTGTTCGCTATACTCACCGGATCTATACCGATCTCCCTGTGAAGTTCCATCTGGGACCCGTGTTCTACAAGCCTGTCTGGCACACCCATCAGCGCGACGGGTGTGTGCAGTTGGGCTTCCGCCATATACTCCAGAACCGCGGATCCGAACCCGCCCATGATGGCGCCGTCTTCAATGGTGATGAGGTGATCGTACGATTGTGCGGCCTGTTTGATGAGTTCTTCGTCTAACGGTTTTGCAAAAATCATGTTGAAATGTCCGGCATGGATGCCCTCTTTTTCGAGGTTGTCGAGGGCTTCGGTCACATAATTGCCGATTGTGCCAAACGAAAGCACGGCAACGGTCTCGCCTTCCCTGAGATAGTTGCCTTTGCCGGGCGGCATAAGCGTATAGTCATCGGGGAGGTCATAGCCACAGGTTTCGCCGCGCGGATACCGTATAGAGAATGGCCCTTCTTCATGCAGCGATGCCGTATACATCAGATTGCGCAGCTCAATTTCGTTCATTGGGGCCGAAACCACCATATGTGGGATACATCTCATAAATGAGGTATCGTACAGCCCGTGGTGAGTAGGGCCATCGGCGCCGACCAGGCCGGCACGGTCCATGCAGAAAACAACAGGCAGCTTCTGGATGGCCACATCGTGCACCACCTGATCGTAGCCCCTCTGTAGGAACGTGGAATAAATGGCGGCGAATGGCTTCTTGCCCTGGGTCGCCATGCCGGCAGCAAAAGTGACCGCATGCTGCTCGGCAATACCGACATCAAAAGCCCGGTCGGGCATCTCCTGCATCATTTTGAGCAGTCCGGTACCACTCGGCATGGCGGGGGTTATGCCCACTATCCGGTCGTCTTTTTTTGCCAGGTCAATAAGGGTATCGGCAAAAATGTCCTGATATTTGGGAATGCTGGCCGGTTTTTTCACAACAAGCGATTTGCCGGTTATTTTGTCGAACGGGCTGCCAGAGGCGTGCCATTTAACCTGGTCTTTCTCGGCCGGGGCAAAACCCTTTCCTTTCACGGTAACGATATGGAGCAGTTTCGGCCCGGCTACCTGCTGAAGATCCTTGATCTGCCGTGCCAGCGCTTTTACGTTGTGTCCGTCCACCGGGCCGTAGTACTTGAACCCCAGTGCCCGGAACAGCGCACCCGGCGTGAGGGCCGTAAGCATGGCACCCTCCAGCTTGGATGCCACCTTCCGCATTTTTTCGCCGGCCTTGCTGAAGTGGCCAAGCATCTCATACACATCATCTCTCAGTTTGTTGAAGGTGGTACTGGTGGTTATATCGGCAAGGTACTCCTTCAGTGCCCCGACATTGGGGTCAATCGACATATTGTTGTCGTTCAGTATTACAAGCACATCACTTTTCAGTGCCCCTGCATTGTTCATGGCTTCAAATGCCATTCCGCCGGTCATCGAACCGTCGCCGATTACGGCCACCACCGACTTTTTCTCTTTGCTCAGGTCCCTGGCTGCTGCCATGCCCAGGGCGGCCGATATGGAAGTACTGGAATGCCCCACGCCGAAGGTGTCATATGGACTTTCGCTGCGCTTGGGGAATCCTGATACACCGCCGTATTTGCGGTTCGTATGGAAATTTTCCATCCGTCCGGTCAGCATTTTATGTCCGTAGGCCTGGTGGCCCACATCCCACACCAGGAGATCGTCGGGGGTGTTCAACACATAATGGAGGGCAACGGTAAGTTCAACCACACCCAGGCTCGCGCCGAAATGGCCGCCGTGAACCGATACGGTATCGATAATGTAATCCCTGAGTTCGAAACATACATCAACCAGCTGGTCGTGGGTGAGTTTTTTCAGGTCTGCCGGGCTTTTTATACCGGCAAGCAGTGCCCCCGGAGTTGGATTAGGTGATTCCATGTGTCACGATTCGGTTTTATTCGGATTCACCTTCCGGATTTTCAGCTCGGCTTCTTCGAGTGTCTCGGAACAGAGTTTGGTTAGTTTCATCCCCTCCTCGTACAGACTGATCGATTCTTCCAGCGAAACGGCAGGATCCTCGAGTTTACTGATTATAATTTCCAGCTTACTCAAAGCATCTTCAAAGCTTAAACGTTCCTTTTTTTCCATTTTTTTGGGGTTGTTAGGGTAAAACGTCTGCAGGGTTCAGGTAATCATAAGGATTTTTGACCAATATCGCCGGGTCTGCCGGGTGTTTTTTTACCGGATCAGCCGCACGGGCGGGCTGGTCGGGGCTACCCCTCTATTTCCAGTGATGCCGTGAGAAAGCCGTTCCGTCGGAACGGAGAACAACTGCGCCTTCGAGTGCGGTGTACCATAATTCCGCTCCGGTTGATGCCAGTCTCTGAACAGCGTCACGGTGCGGATGGTTATACCTGTTACGCAGGCCGCATGAGATGATGACCACTTCGGGCTGTACCTCGGCCAGGAAGAATCCGTGCGAACTGGTATGGCTGCCATGATGCCCGGCCTTGAGCACATGGCTGTACAGAAGCCGTCCGAATGTGGCATGCATAGTTGCCTCCGAAAGCTTCTCGGCATCGCCGGTGAGCAGCAGAACTGTCTGCCCGTACTGCAGGCGAATCACTACCGAGTGGGCATTGGGGTCACGGCTGTGCATACCCGGTGCCGGCGCGAGCGCTATGGCGAGCAGATGCGGGTCCAGATCGGGTACATCCCCCTGGTACAGGTCCATGACCGGTATGCCATTTCTCCGTGCGGCATCGATATAACCGTAAAACAGTGCCGAATGATACTCTATGGCCGACTGATAAATCACGCCTATATCCACGTTTTCGATAAGTGTGAGGATGCCGCCGATATGATCGGCATGGGGATGGGAGAGGATTACGGCATCGAGCCGGCTGATACCCCTCTCCTGCAGATAGGGCAGGATTACATGCCGCCCGGAGTCTGAAAACGGGCTCAGTACCCCGGCATCGTACAGAATATGCCTGCCCGATGGGGTTTTGATCAGAACGGCATCGCCCTGGCCCACATCAAAGAAGACAACCTCAAGCTGCACCCTACCCCGTTCGGTCATAAATGTGTGTACCCTTTCGGCGCAGAGAACCGCGAGCAGGAAAACAGCCAGCTTCCAGCGGTACGCGGGTATCATGGCGGATGACAGAAGGCCGAACATCAATATCCATATCAAAAAGATAAATGGGGACGGGCGCTGTACGGTAATCCACCCGGTAACTGAATGGTTGGTAAAATCAACCAGCATTGACATCAGCGTGATCATCAGGTCGGCGGGCATGCCGGCGATCAGGGCGGCCTGTTGGCTGATCATGGCCACCGGAACGGAGATAAAAGCGGCCAGAAAAAGGATCTGGGCCAGGGGAACCGCCAGTACGTTCAGAAATGGCCCGATCAGTGAAAATTCCCGGAAATAGAGTGTAAGCACCGGAAAAAGCCCGCCCTGTATGAGTACGCTGAGGCCGAACATGGTCAGAATGTTGCCTTTCCAGGTATATCTGATTTTCCGCGGGATAATCCTCTGCAGCATGGGCAGCGATACCAGGATGATGGTAACCGCAGTGAAGGAGAGCTGAAACCCCACGTCATACAGGTACCAGGGATCGTATAGCAGCAGCAGGATGGCAGCAAGACCCACCAGGTTCAGTGAATCGCGGATTTTGCAGAACACCGATCCGGTGGCCAGCAGAATGGCCATCAGGCTTGCCCGTGTAACCGACGCGGTGAACCCGGTTATGCCTGCGTATAGTACCAGAACTGAGATGAGAAGTATCATGGCAGCACATTTACCGGCAGCCGATGTTCGCAGCCAGGGGAACAGCAGCCATACCGGCATCAGTACAAACCCGACATGCATGCCCGATACCGCCATGATGTGCGACAGCCCCGCCCTCGAAAACGACTGCCGCATTTCAGCGTCGAGTTCGGCCTTATAGCCCATGATCACCGCTTTAGCCAGCGGCCGGTTCTGCTCGCGGAACAGCGAATCGATTAACCGGTAAGACCGGTGCCGTACCGGGGCCCAGCCACGGGCACGAGCCCCGGTTGATTCGATGGAGTCGAAGATGATCTCCCCGAATATTTTCTGGCGGTAATTCCACTCCCTGAAATCGAACTCATGCGGATTGCGTTTTTCCCGGAAAGTACCCGGGCTGCCGGTGCCTGATACGATGGTGCCGGGAGTCAGTTCATGGGCCAGGCCGGGATCTGCGTTGAACATCCGGTAGCGCAGTTGAGCATCCACTGCAAATGTGCCTGCTCCCACCCGTGCTGAATCGACCCGTATGATACCGTTCAGCGTTCCGTTGTTGTTAACCGATACCGTGAGCAGGCGTCCGCTCACCTGTACCGGATCCTGTCTGAATTCAAGAAGGATGCCCACAGCACGCGGAATCTCCTGTTGAGCCACCTGCATCCTGAACCAGCCCGCAAGCAAAATGCCGGCAAGATAGATGAGCGTAAGGATGGAGGTATTGAGTACGGAAATCCTGACACCCGAAAAATAGCTGAACACCAGGTACAGGATGAACCACACGGCGAGTACAGCCGCAGGGAAAAACGGCCCGGCTTGCGGTGTTATGTCACAGAGCCAGATTCCGCATATAAACAGCAGGGCAATCCGAACGGCCGGATACCTCGAAAAGGGGAATCGGTAAGAGCTGCGAAGTTCCATTCCTTATGGAGCCATTTACCGCGCAATCCTTACATCCCGCCCCCCATCCCAATGTCATCCAGTCGCCGCCCCTCGCCCCCCGTCATCCAGAGCGCAGCCCTGAGCGCAAGCCTGCGCAGCAGGCTGTAGTCGAAGGGCGAAGTCGAAGGATGTTGCGCTATGAAATAGCGCGGAGATTGCTTTCATAAGCACAAAGCTGCTACAAACACCCACCGGCTCAGCTTCACTGAGCAGTGTGCAACACTGCACACATACTTCGACTTCATTTCGTGCTGCGCACGAAATTGCGCTCAGTATGACGAAGCAAATCACTTCGCCGTTCTATTGTTCTATTGTTCTATTGTTCCCTAATTCTAAAGCATACTACCAGCACCGCCGGTGTCACCTGCCACATCCTCCGCCCACCCCGGCCTGCATTTCCCAACTCCCCTTAACCATGAACTCCGTGCTACCGGGAAAACTTTTTTTTTGGTTACCTTAATCGTTATACCATGCAAAACCAATCCATAGAACCCATGCGCCATATTACTTTTCTCCTGTTTATTATCTTGTTCACAGCAACTACATCCTGTACAGATACCGAAATGCAAGAAGTCCGGAACCAGTTTCCTTCGCTTGAATACTCGATTGCCATTCATGGCGGGGCGGGGGTGATGTCGCGCGATATGCCCGTAGAAACCCGCGAGGCGTACATCCGGTCGCTTACAGAAGCGCTTACTATTGGCCGCGATATGTTGGCTGAGGGAGCATCGAGCCTTGACGCCATTGAAACGGTAATCCGGTTTATGGAAGATGATCCGCTTTTCAACGCCGGCCGTGGTGCGGTACTCACAAATACCGGAACCGCCGAACTGGACGCATCTGTCATGGACGGGCGGGATCTGTCGGCCGGGGCAATAGCCGGTGTGAAGACGGTTAAAAATCCGATAAGCCTGGCCCGGCATGTGATGGAAAACTCCAGGCACATTCTGTTCGCGGGCGATGGCGCAGAGCACTATGCCGACGAAGCCGGTGTGGAGAGGGTTGAGAACAGCTATTTCATAACAGATAACCGTCGCAGGCAGCTTGAAAGGGCGATCGAGCGAGATGAGGTGCGCTTTGATCACTCCGGAAGTTCGGCTGCGGGTGATTTCCCGGATTCAGACAACGACCGGTTTGGGACCGTAGGCGTGGTTGCGCTCGACCGCGACGGGAACCTGGCCGCGGGTACATCTACGGGTGGCATGACCAACAAACGGTTCGGACGGGTGGGCGATTCGCCGATAATCGGTGCGGGCACCTACGCCGACAATCGTACCTGTGCCATATCGGGTACGGGAACGGGCGAGCAGTTCATCAGAAATGCGGTGGCCTATCAGATTTCAGCCATCATGGAGTATACCGGTGCCAGCCTGCAGGAAGCCGCCGAAATTGTAGTGCACGAAAAACTGAATGAAGGCGATGGCGGTATTATCGGTGTGGGCAGCGACGGCTCCATCGCGATGGTATTCAACACGCCGGGTATGTACCGCGGGGCCGCAAACTCCGAGGGCCTGTTTGATGTGAGAATCTGGGACTGACCTGCCAGATTTCCTGGCCGGGCAACCTGGGGTGACGTTTAATACCTGCCCCGGCTATTCAGCCTGCTCGCTTTACGGGCGGTTTATTACGTACGTGTTTAACGGATGAAGAAACCAATTAATGGACGTACAAAGTAATGGCCGGATTCGCAAATTAGAATGGCGGGGACTGCGTCTATACTTCGTAGAACTTCTCCCTGAGGTCCTGCACGTAGATTCCGATGTCGTTTCTCAATTCATGCAGGTCGGCGTGCAGGCTGTGATACACGGCGAATGAGAAATAGCCCCTGTTTTTCATGTCGCGAAGCCGGGCCAGGGCGCTGTTTGCGGCATAAAGGGCCTTCTTGCAGTAGGCGATGTTGCCGCCCAGCACATCCTTGTCGAAACCGAATGAGTAGCCTGCAGCCAGTTTGGCACTGATCTGTATGGTATCGGTTATAAAGGCGTTGATATCGTTTCTTTCGGCGGCGCTCGGTATCGATTCGGCAATCTTCATGGCTTTGGACCCGAAGTTGTGGGAATCGGTGTACACCTTCAGGTTTTCGATCGATCCGTAATCGGTGAGCGCATACTCTTCGCTGAGGTATTTCCAGTCCTCTCCCGCGAAGTCGAGATCTTCGTTCTCCTCATCTTCATCAAGTTCATCGAACTCATCGAAACCGGAATCAAAAAACAGGTCTTCGTCCTCCTCGAAGTCATCATCTCCGTCGAATTCGTCGTCATCGTCGGGGAAATAGGCCTCTTCGAACATCAGCTCCTCCTCGATAAACGCATCAAGGGCATCCTGCTCGGAAACGGATTCATTGAGCAATTTCAGCCAACGTGGAGGGCTGTCGGCCTGCCCGAGGTTTGACTCGATGAATTTTTTGAGTTGACTGGTTTTAAGCTCCATCTCCTCGAGATGTAACTCCCATTGGAACTCATTCCAGATTTCGCCGTCGAAATTTTCAGATCTCATTAAATAGTCTAAGTATTAAGATAGCCGAAATGTTACGTTCAATATATCAATTCGGATATCAAATACAACGTTTCAAAGATTAATTTTAATATAGATTGCGGGTCAGAGACGTTCCAGAACGCCGATCATTACCCGTGTCATTTTGGGCTCGGCCAAATCGGCAGCTTCCAGAATTTCAGCCATCACAACGGGCTTGAGCGAATCGGGAAAGCACTCGTCGGTGATTACCGAGATTCCGAGCACCTTCATGTTCATATGAACGGCAGCGATCACTTCGGGTACGGTGCTCATACCGACTACATCTGCACCGATCGATCTCAGGAAACGGTATTCGGCCCGGGTTTCAAGATTGGGACCGGGTACGGCCGCGTATACACCTTCGTGCATTTTTATGGCGTTATCGAGAGCGACCTGTTCGGCGATCCATATCAGATCGGCGCTGTAAGGTTCGCTCATGTCGGGGAACCTTACACCGAGCTCATTGTCGTTGGGCCCAATCAGGGGGTTGTCGCCGATCAGGTTGATGTGATCGTTGATCAGCATAATATCGCCCCGGCGGTAATTGGGGTTCATTCCACCGCACGCGTTCGAAACCAGCAGCGTGTGTACGCCCAGCGCCCTTGCGACCCGTACCGGGAACACAATCTGCTGCATGGTATACCCTTCGTAGTAGTGGAAGCGGCCCTGCATGGCAACCACACGCTTGCCACCGAGGGTGCCGAACAGCAGCCTTCCGGTATGGCTTTCTACAGTTGAAACCGGGAAATGGGGAATTTTCTCGTACGAGATGCTTGTGTCCACCTCAATCTGTTCGGCGAGTCGGCCAAGGCCGGTACCCAGAATGATCAGGTACTCCGGTTCAAATGATGTGTGTTCAGTAATAAATGTGAGAGCTTCGCTTCTTTTATGCCGAAACTCTTCTACCGATTCAATGTGCATGTTTGTCAGTCTAATTCGTCGAGGATGTCGTCAAGGTCTTCACTCCCGGGAGCGGCAACCTTCTCTGTTTCTTTTGCTTGATCATTCTTTTTTTGTTCACTCCGGCGGGCCTTTTTCTCAGAACGGATCTTTTCGTCGTCGTGGGTGAGGGCGTAAATATCGGAATCATCGCGGGAAAAACTCTGCAGTGATTTCTGGGCGGTATCAATGTAGGAACCGATGCCACGGATAATTTCCTCGCGGCGCTCAAGCAGCCTGAGTATACTCTGGCGGATCTCCTGGCGCTGAACGCGCACATCCTGCAGAATTTTTTCTGCCTCCATCTCCGCCGTTTCAACTTTCGATCGGGCCTCTTTCCGGGCGGTTTCGATACGCTGTTCGGCATTTTCCTTTGCGGTCTGCAGGGTTTCGTGCAGTGCTTCTTCAACCCGCTCGTAGTGTTTCAGCTTGTCGCGCAGCTGGGAGATTTCACGCTCCTGGTCTTTAATCCTGCCAACGATATGTTCCCACTCGGTGGCTATCGAACTCAGAAATGCATTCACTTCCGAAATGTCATATCCACGCAGTGATTTTTCGAACGTACGTTGTTTGATCTCCAGTGCAGTCAGGTTCATAGTAATAATCGGTTACAGTAGGGCTTGAGATGATAGTTATTTTCGGGATATTATTCTCAGGATTTCAGTCTGTTTGCCAGGCGTGACTTTTTCTCATCCTCCGACTCAAAATCCGGCAGTTGGGTCAGTTTTTTGTCATCCAGGAAGTCCTGATCCACAATAATCTGCTCGAGG
>RECM01000146.1 GCA_007694035.1 Balneolaceae bacterium | reverse complement strand
TCAGAGATGTGCAGAAAATCAGATATCCGGCCGATAAGGGATGGTTTCAGAATCAGAAAATCAACAAATTTTCCGTCTGTAAGTATACGGGCACTCTCAATATCTCTCACCGATTCGTCGGCGGCAACAGGTACACCGGTTGAGCTGCTGATTTCAGCCAAATGATCATGAATGCCCATGTGTACGGGTTCTTCACAATACTCGGGATTGAATTTTTTCCATTCTGAAAGAATGCCAAGAGCAGTTTGCAGCGACCATGCACGGTTGGCGTCCAACCGGATCCTGATATCGGGATATTGACTGCAAACGCTGGTCAGGATTTCTTCTTCAAGTGTTGTATCGAGGCCAACTTTGAATTTAAAGGTGCGGTAACCATTATTGTAATAGTGTTGCACCTTTAACAGAACCTGATCTTTGTCGCCACTTCCTATTGCGGCATTTACCGGTATTTGCCGCGGTACAGGCTTAAACTGTCGTTCCGGATTTTGTGGCGGGGTTTTGCTTAATCCAGACTGGCCAAGCCTCCACAGAATACAGTCAACCGCAAATGACAGGGATGGCAGATTGGTTATGAGATTCCTTTGTTCATCGAAGCTCTGTAAAATGATCTGTGATGCCTGAGTGATATCCTGGATCGTTTCGGAGGAAAATCCGGGCAGGGGAGAAGCTTCAGACCAGCATGATATGTTGGAATCCTGATCGCTGTAATGCAGCAATATGCCATCACGTTCCGGGAATATTTTATTCGCCGTCTTGAACGGATATTTAAACGGGATGCTGTATTTATAAATATTGAGAATCAAGTACGCCGGATTAACCTGAGAGAATACCTGCCGCAAACAAGATACTGAACAGCAGAAGATGAATTGCCGTTTGCCCCAGCAATTTGTTCAAATCGGGTTTATCTGAGTTCGTCCATATTTTATAGCACAGGTATGCCGCCAGCGGCAGAAGCAGCATGGGCAGTAATACAATATTTTCAAAACCTTCCCGGAATCTGAAATGTGGAGGTATGGCATATGCAAGAGCCATAAGCAGTACGTATTCGTATTTCAGAAAACGGTCGCCGAATATAACGCCCAGGGTGTTTTTACCCGTTTTCTTATCAGATATGGTATCACGCAGATTATTCACAACCAGGATACTTGTTGTGAGTGCACCCGCGGCAAGTGATGCCCAAAATGCCAGTGCACTGAATTCGAGAGTATTCACATAATAGGTGCCGGTTACAGCTACGAAACCGAAGAATATGAATACAAAGATATCGCCCAGCCCATTGTAGGCGAGCGGGAAGGGGCCGCCGGTGTAAACAATGCCAAACAGAATGGAGAAAACCCCGATTACCAGAATTATCCAGCCGGCAGTGTAGACCAGGTACAGGCCGGTAACGAAAGCCAGGGCCATGGTGAGCCATGTTGCATTACGCATAATTTCCGGTGCGATTATGCCCGATGCGGTAGCCCGGGTAAAACCGATCCGGTCGGGAGTATCGGCCCCTTTTTTGAAATCGTAGTAATCGTTGGCGAAATTTGTGCCTATCTGGATCAACAGGGCACAAAACAATGCAATAAAGGTGATGGTGTAACTGAATTGTGAATCAGCATAAGCCAGAGAGGCGCCGATCAGTACAGGAGCAAAAGCAGCCGGCAGAGTTCGCAAACGGGCCGCTTCTATCCAGGCATTGGCAGTAATATTCATGAAGTATGTATCGGTTGAGTGAACGCTGCCAAAGTTAGCGAAAAAAGCTTCAAAGCCGGAGTGATGATTTAACAGGTTATCGCGAAATAATGAAAGCGCTTTTTTCGGCCAGTAGACTTAAAATGTTAATAGTTTGTGGAATATCAAGATGAAATAGTAAGTTGAAAATAAAATTTTAACTAAATAAATATGGCATTAAGCTTAAAAAGCATTATTATTGATGGCAGATTTAGCAACCTGAAACAAATACCAAATATAGATCATGAGTAAATCATATAGACGTTTTGACACCCTTGCTGCGGTCAAGGACAGCAGTTTTGCAACGAATGGTAAAGCGGCAGCGATTCCGGCCGATGTAAGCAAGATTTTCGGTGAGAATGCACTGCACTTAAATGAATTGAAAGCACGCCTTCCCAAACCCATCTGGAAAGAGCTTAAAAAAACGATAACCGACAATGCACCTCTTAATGAGGATGTGGCCGATTCAGTTGCTGTAGTAATGAAAGACTGGGCCGTAGAACGTGGGGCCACACACTACACGCACTGGTTTCAGCCTCTTACCGGTCAGACGGCAGAAAAGCACGACAGTTTTATAACCCCGAACCAGGGCGGGGGAGCTGTTGCCGAATTTTCCGGAAAAGAACTTATCCAGGGCGAACCTGATGCATCAAGTTTTCCGAGCGGCGGGCTGCGCCCGACTTTTGAGGCCAGGGGTTACACTGCCTGGGATCCGACATCACCGGCTTTCATAGTCGAGAATGACAATGGTACCGTACTGTGTATACCGACTGCTTTTGCGTCCTGGACCGGGGAAGCCCTTGACAATAAAACCCCTCTGCTGAGATCAGTAGAGGCTGTTAGCCAGCAGGGTGTGAAGGCACTGAAGATGTTTGGCTTCGACAACGTCAAACGCGTTGTATCCACCACCGGTTTTGAGCAGGAGTATTTTCTGATCGATCAGGAGTTCTTTTATCGCAGGCCCGATCTGGTTGTTAGCAACAGAACACTGGTAGGGGCTAAACCACCGAAAGGTCAGGACCTTGAGGATCACTATTTCGGGTCTATTCCCGACCGTATCCTGGCGTACATGATGGAAGCAGAAAAAGAACTCTACCGCCTTGGCGTGCCGGTTAAAACCAGGCATAATGAGGTGGCTCCGAGCCAGTTTGAGATCGCACCAATTTTTGAAACCTGCAACATCGCGGCCGATCATCAGCAGCTCACCATGATAACCCTCAAAAGAATTGCGAGGAAATATGGTCTGGTTTGCCTTCTGCACGAAAAACCGTTTGCCGGTGTAAACGGCAGTGGCAAACACACCAACTGGTCGCTTGCAACAAGTAATGGAATGAATCTTCTGGAACCGGGTGATGACCCGCATTCCAACATGGTTTTCCTCTATTTTTGCACAGCTGCTATTAAAGCCGTACATAAAAATCAGGATCTGCTGCGCATTGCAATAGCCAGCGCAGGAAATGACCACAGATTAGGCGCAAACGAAGCACCACCGGCAATTATTTCCATTTTCCTGGGCGAGCAGCTTGAAGACATCTACAAACAGATCCAGAATGGCGGGGCCAAAAGCTCTAAAAAGGGCGGGCTCCTCGGTCTGGGCAGTCCGGTACTTCCGCACCTGCCTATGCATGCCGGCGACCGTAACCGTACATCACCGTTTGCATTTACAGGAAACAAGTTTGAATTCCGGGCAGTGGGTTCCGCCCAGTCGGTTTCATTCCCCGTAACTGTTCTGAATACAATTATGGCAGAAGCGCTTGCTGAAATGAACAGTCAAATGGAAAGCGCCCTGAAAAAGGGCCAGGACATCGAAACAGCTCTTGCTGCCGTTCTTAAATCAACCATGAAAGATTGTGACAAGATCATCTTCAGCGGTGACGGTTATTCTGATGACTGGCAGAAAGAAGCCAAAAAGCGCGGGCTTCTCAATCTGCGTACAACCATGGATGCCCTTCATTTGCTGAATTCAAAGAAGAATGTTGATCTGTTCGAGACCTACAAAGTACTGACAAAGCGGGAACTTGATGCCCGGCTCGAAATTCTGTACGACATCTACTTCAAAACAATCAATATTGAAGGTGAAACCACAGAAAATCTTGCCCAGACCATGATTATTCCAGCGGCTGTACGCTACATCAATGAACTTGCTGCGGTAGTTGAGCGCGGTAAAAGCATTGGGCTCAAAGTCGATGGCACGCAAACCGTAATCAAGAAAGTGAACGACGGGCTGAACAAGCTGGTGAAATCACTTGAGAAACTTATTGCTGCCAACCTTGATCTGGGTGGCGATGAAATCGAGCAGAAAGCACACCATATGCACAAAAACGTGATACCGGCAATGAATGAAGTAAGAAATGCCGCCGATGAGCTTGAAAGACTTGTCGCCGACGATTTCTGGCCGCTTCCGACTTATCGCGATATGCTTTTTGTAAAATAGAGAATCAAAGTCAAAACATGATCAGAACAACAGCCTGGTGCAGATCGCATCGGGCTGTTTTTTTATGGGGCGCCAGGCAGGGCGCATTCCGGGTTTAATACGCCTGTAGAACAGGCCGCATCAGCACTGCTGTCTGCCACACTGCTATCTGCCAGGCGATTATTGGTCTGGCCATCATTTCGACTTCAATATGTTCGAAAATGATCAGATGATTTATGATTGGCAGAAAAAATGAATGGTGGTGGCCAAAATGAGGTTATTTTCAATAAATATACTACTCTAATCGATTGCAAATGATTACCGTTCTAAAATCTGTGAGATTATCTGACTGGAAATTTCTGGCTGTTCAGCTGCTGTTTCTTACCACATTTGGCCTGGCTGCCCTGGCAAAATTTCAAACCCCGCTAATGCCGGATTCTTTTGTTGAACAGTTCAGGCATACATGGATGGTTAACCTCCCCGGTGGTCTGTTCACACCCTACTATCTGATTGCACTTGGTGAAACCGCCTTGTTTTTCGTGTTCCTTATCAGCCTTGTCAGATTTGAGTTCGCCAGTGGTCGGACCAAGACATTCCTGAAATACGGCCTGATATTAAGTCTGTTCATTTTTGTAATACTGGCATATGGTTTGCGCCTGACATCACAGTTTCAGGGCACGGCAAATGCGTTCTTCTACTTTGGCACCACACTGCTATCCCTGTGGATTGTTGAAAAAGAGGAGGGGAAAGCCCCGCCTTTACCGCGATAAAAATAACCGTCTATCCTGTGGTGCAATATAATACTGAATGATTAAGGACCAGTATAAATCCGGATTTGCATGGTGAGGCCCTGTGCGTTCAATTAATGCGGATGGTATTTACAGATTTTTATAAGTTTCGTATTCGATTATCGGGTAATAACCATGAAATCGCGTTAACTTGTTTTCCGTAGTTAACAATATTGTCAGTTCCGCATAACGTATTCATCAACGCATGAAAAGATCTCTGCTGCTTCTTTTATTACCGGTTACATTACTGTTATTCAGTTCTCCATCTCACTCGCAATCTCTACAGGATAAAATCGGCCAAATGCTTATGGTTGGCATGCCGAACAGCGGTGCTGCCAAAGATACCCTGATTACCGACATTCTCGACCGTAACCTTGGTGGTGTAATCCTGTTTGCCTACAATCTTCACAATCCGGTGCAGATACGTGAATTGACCGACGAATTACAGGAATATGCCAATTCCAGTTTGTTGATTTCTGTGGATCAGGAAGGGGGGATAGTAGCCCGCCTGGATGAAAAGAACGGATATGCCGAGACCTATTCAGCCTTTGAACTTGGCTATATATTCAACTCTGAAGACTCTACCCGTGCCATGGCCCAGATGATGGCCCACTGGCTGCTTGAAGCGGGTTTTAATATGAACCTCGCCCCGGTAGTGGATGTTAACGTAAACCCAAACAGCCCGGCAATCGGCCGGCTTGACCGGAGCTTCTCAAACGACGAATACCGTGTATATGAACATGCTTCCTGGTTTATTGATGAGTTTAACCGCCAGCGTATTGCAACTGCACTGAAACATTACCCCGGTCATGGCAGCGCTGTTGTCGACTCCCATTTCGGGTTCACCGACATTACCAATACCTGGCAGCACCGTGAACTCGATGTTTACCGATGGCTGATACAAGATGGATACCGTGATGCCATTATGACCGGGCATCTGTTCAAGCAGGATTGGGATACCGTTTATCCGGCCTCCCTGTCGCACTACGCAATAACCACTGTTCTGAGAGACAGCCTTGGTTTTGAAGGGGTTGTAATCACCGATGAGTTGTTTATGCGGGCCCTGAGAGATAATTACGGATTTGATGAGTCCATTGTGGCTACGATTAATGCGGGAACCGACATCCTTCTGTTCAATACCAACATTTACAATAATATGTCGCTGGCCCGCTACGTAATTTCGCTGGTAACAGCCAAAGTTGCAGACGGTACCATTGATGAGGCCACTATTAATGCCGCCTATGATCGAATTATGGAATTAAAGGACAATCGCGTATTCACTTCCGCCGCACTGGTTGAAGGTCCTGTGCAGAAGCCAGGGTCTATTCAGGTATCGAATTATCCGAATCCCTTCAATCCGGCTACAACACTGACGGTATCTCTGATGGAATCGCAAGATGTTAACGTAATGGTAACCAATACAATAGGTCAGGTAGTCCAGCAAATTTCCAGAGGCCATCTGCATGCCGGCGTACATACATTCCGGTTTGATGCGGGTGCCCTGGCATCGGGTGTATACTTTGTGCATGTGCGAAGCGGGTCTCAGATAAAAACCCACCCGATGATGCTGGTTAGGTAGGTTTAATTCCCCTGTTGTTCTTGCATACCATGCCGGTTAGCGTTCATATTGTAAGCTCTTTGCGGCATTTTTTCCAGAAAGCGAAAAATGAAGGGTAATAGCCTTTAACATCAAACATCCAGTCTCGGCTCTCCTCAATTCCGCAATAATGCTTGTTCCGGGGATGTTCCTTGTAATAGATTCCATCAGTAGGGGCACTTGCGGATTTACCTTCTCTGCCAGATTCCCGCATTAATTCATTGAATTCGCCGGTAAACACGCGCAGCCCCGGTATATTGCGGGAAAGAGCGATCATAAATTCGATGTTTTTACCGGAAACCGGATAATCTCTGAAATGAGATGGCTCGAGTAGTAAAATTCTGTTGGCAGGAATATCTTTTTTCCACTCAGGATCCAGATTGTAATAATTATAGATTAGTATAGGTTTACCTGTTTCGATCTCAGGAGTTTGAGTTTTGGGCAGAGGAGTATTTAACACTGGCATGAACGTACTTCTAAGCACCTCCGGGGTCTCCATTTCTGCAATTTTATTGTAGTCTGCATCCAGAAAGGTGCCCCTTTGATTTGAATAGCAGTATTTATTGATGTTTTCCTGATTTGCGAAATACTTCTTCCCGCTATTCGAACCCGCAACCCATTGCCAGCTAAGGGCATTGCTGGCCCAGTCTCCATCCAGAAGGTGATAATACATCCACCGCGCGGGTACATTCCAGTGGCTTTTCCCGATATTGCATGCTATCGAGGCAATATACATCCTGATGTGATTGTGCAGGTAGCCGTTTTGATAGAAATCGCGGACAGCGTTATCGATGGCTTCTATTCCGGTTACTGCTTCTGCAATAGCCTGTGGCATTTCTTGATTATTTACGTCTTCTTGCAGTTTTTTAAGGTCAGAATTGATTAGCTCACCCTTCGCAACCCATATCTGCTGCCAGTAATCGCGCCAGGCCAGTTCCTGAATAAACTTCTCGATTTTCCGCGGTTCAAAACCAGCGTCGAGAACACGCCTCAGAAGGTACCGGGTAGAAATAACCCCTCTTGAGATATAAGGCGACAACCGGGTTACATCCCCGTCAATATAATTGCGGGTACGACCATAGGCGACCGGATCGATATGGGCAATCTGTTCAATTATCTGGTTATATTTCGTATCAAACATGCATTAAATACATATAAACAGTGAAATTAATTCCGTTTTTCGCTTTTTAAATAATACCGGCAAAATGTGTTAAACCGGGTCACATTAAGTAATTGGTATTAATAGAATAAGAATAGTTATTTATTGGATGACGTAGTATTGATGTAGTGTGAAAAAGCGCTTTTCTGATCCTGTAGTATTTGAATTGGGTTTCAAATACTTGATTTATGAACAAGAGTAATTCATATTGTACTATTACGCTGCAGATCGATAACCATATCACTGATATATCGGAATAAACCCGACCCGAAGAACTATAGTAGCATTAGAGCTAAATCAATTAACGATATGCAAATCAGAATGCTAATTATCAGAGAGAACAGGAATAATGATGAGACCGGTTAACTACAGATTGAGAGTTTAGGTTGTTCAGTATCATTACATATCTGAATAAACGCTTCACCTTTTCGGCCATCACCGTTTTATGTCTGGCTGGTTTCTTTTTTCTGGTGTCGTCGTGCCAGCCCGGTCAAAGAGATTTCGATGCAGGCTCAGAGAGTTTGAAAGACGCTCATTCAATAAATGCCAGACATGCTAACAGTGGTTACAATTCCAGCGATGTTGCAGAGTCCGTTGCCGATAGAAAAGGTGAAATTAAATATGGAGTACCCGTATCCTTTCTTGAGGAGCTGAAGCTGCGCACATTCAACTATTTATGGGAGGTGACCGATACCATTACCTGGCAAACCGATGACAGGTACCCGACCCGGTCATTCACAAGTATAGCTGCCACGGGATTTGCTCTACCTTCCTATATAATTGGCATCCATAACGGATACATTACCCGCGAGCAGGGGACAGAACGGGTACTAAACGTTCTGAATTGGCTGTGGGAGTCGCCACAGGGCAACGACCGGGCAGGAACAAGCGGGTATCGCGGGTTCTATTACCATTTTCATAATTATGAAACCGGCACGCGGTACAGGCAGGTTGAACTGTCGACCATTGATACGGCACTTCTAATGGCCGGTATACTCACCGCGCAGAGTTATTTTGACGGCAATTCGGAAGCAGAACAACATATACGTGACCTGGCCGACAAGCTATACCGCCGGGTTGACTGGAACTGGGCCATGAACGGCAATCCCACCATGTCGATGGGGTGGTACCCCGAATCCGGCTTTATACCGACGCAATGGAAAGGGTATGATGAATCGATGATCCTACTCATTCTCGCTTTGGGATCACCGGATTATCCGGTACCTGACGAGGCCTGGAATACCTGGACATCAACCAATCACTGGGCTGATTTCTATGGATTTGAACACGTCAACTTCGGCCCCCTGTTCGGACATCAGTACTCACACATGTTCATTGATTTCCGCAATATCCAGGATGAGTATATGCGTGAAAAAGGAATCGATTATTTTGAGAATTCGCGAAGGGCTACATTGGCCAACCGGGCCTATTGCATAGAAAACCCGAACAATTTCAATGGATATGGCGAAAATATCTGGGGGCTAACCGCCTGCGACGGACCTGCTAACGAGACCCGGATTATCGACGGCAGAACAATTCAGTTCCGCACCTATTCCGCACGCGGCGCAGCAGACGATTATATTGAGGATGATGGAACCATCACACCAACAGCTGCTGGAGGGTCTATTCCTTTTGCCCCGGAGGAGACACTCGGAGCCCTTTATGAAATGAAAAATCTGTTCGGAGAAAGGATTTACACCCACTACGGATTTCTCGACTCATTTAATCTCACCTATAATGAAGAGGGCTGGTTCAATACCGATTACATCGGCATAAACCAGGGGCCTATATTGATACAACTTGAAAACCTTCAAAGCGGCCTGATATGGGAAATTCTAAAGAAAAACCCCTACGTACGGCAGGGCCTGATCAGGGCTGGATTTGCGGGGGGATGGCTTAATGAAAATTGATCGCTCACTTAAACAACAACTCATATGGAACAATCTGCAATTTTAGCTGACCGCAGCAAGCCGGTTATAACAGGCTCTGCATGGGGCAGAAAAATGATGTGGCAATTGCCTGTTATTACGCTTTTGTTATGTCTTTTGCTCACAACCACCGCATCTGCGCAACAGGAAGTTCGCGGAACTGTAGTTGAAGCAGGAACCGGGGAAACGCTGCCCGGTGTGAATGTGCGGGTAAAGGATACCACCAGGGGTACAACCACTGATTCGGATGGCAGGTTCAGCATACGCCTTGACGCAGATCAGACTGTACTCGTGTTTTCCTATATCGGTTTCGAACCGCTTGAAATGGATATGCGGGGCGTCGATGATATCGTGATTGAATTGCAACCGGTTGTTACGATGATGGATGAGCTGGTTGTAATTGGGTACGGTGCCGTTCGGAAGCGGGATATAACCGGCGCAGTAAGCCAGATCAGGTCGGACGACATCCGGAAAATGACCAGCCTCAATGCCGATCAGGCTCTGCAGGGCAGGGTTAGCGGGGTGCTGGTTACAACAACGTCGGGTGCCCCCGGTGCCGGTGCCACAGTAAGGATCCGCGGCGTTGGTACATTTAACAATGCATCGCCGATCTATGTTGTTGACGGGGTAATTCTGGACGATATTTCTTTTCTGAATCCTGCCGATATCTCATCGATGGAGGTGCTGAAAGATGCATCCGCCACGGCTATCTACGGCTCGCGGGGGGCGAACGGTGTAATTCTTGTTCAGACCCGAACGGGAGCAGGTTTTATGGATGGGCCGGTTGTAACGGTTTCGGTTGAAGGCGGAATTCAGCAGCTGGAGCGCAAAATTAATCTGCTCAGCGGACGCGAGTTCGCCATCATCTCAAATGAAATCCGTGCCGGATCCTTTAACAATGTCGATGCAGTGCCCAATACCGACTGGCAGGACCTGATTTTCGATATTGCACCTATTCAAAACCATCAGGTTTCGGTTGCCGGTGCGGGCGAATGGTCCGACTACTATGTAAGTCTTGGCTATTTCAATCAATCCGGAATAATTGATCGTTCACAATACGAGCGGATTACTCTGAAACTGAACAATAATTACCGGCTGAGCCAGAATTTTAAACTTGGAAATAACCTGACCATTGCACCATATCGACAGCGGGTAGCTCCGAATGTTACATTTGCAGCCTACCGGGCACAACCCGTTCTGCTGCCCTACTACGAAGACGGAAGCTTCGGGGCTGTAGTAAATGTGGGCAACCCACTGGCTGACCTTGCCAATTCAAACAATCACAATTCCGGTGTGAGGGTGGTTGGTAATGTGTTTGCTGAAGCAATGGTGGCAAATTCTGTTCTTCTCAGAACCAGTTTTGGTACCGACGCTGCACTGAACCGCGGTCAGAGTTTCACACCTGCTTTTACCGTTTTTAACCCCGACGGTACGGCATCCCAGCAGACAAATACCTACAGTGATATTTTTAAAAGTGAAGGGATCAATTACACCTGGCTTTGGGAAAACACGGTTAATTACATAAACAGCTTTGGCAGGCATAATCTCAATGCTGTGGGTGGATTCACCATGCAGCAGAGCCGGTCGGAGCGACTGCAGGTAGCCGGCCAGAATGTGATCCGCGACGGGCGTGACTTTTGGTATGTACGCCCCGGATATGTGATTGATGAAGCCAATAACATCAATATGCTCTCATCCATATTTAACGGTGTCGATCCGGGGCTCTATTACAACATGATTTCATTCCTGGGCAGGGTCGTCTATTCCTATGATGACACCTACCTCACAACGGTTACCCTTCGGCGGGATGGTTCTTCCAAATTTTCAAAAGACAATCAGTGGGGATATTTCCCCTCGTTTGCCGTTGGCTGGAATATTGACCGCGAATCGTTTATGGATAATGTGAGCCTGATCAATGACCTTAAGCTCCGCTTCAGCTGGGGAATGATCGGCAATGAAAAAATCAGCTATTATGACCGTTTTTCAGGTATCGATGCGGGGTTACTGGCGGTATTTGGTAATCCGGATGCTGCTTATGTGGCCGCAAGTTACGGCCGCTCCGGCAACCCTGACCTCAAGTGGGAAACCACAACACAGACCGATGTCGGGATTGAGATGAGCATACTGGACCGCCGGCTAACATTTGAGGCGGATTATTACAACCGTGTTACCGACGACATCCTTATTGAGCTGGCAACACCGGGACACCTTGGTAACGGTACAGGCCAGCGCATCCGCTATAACGCTGCCTCAATTCTGAACCGTGGTTTCGAATTCGCCCTCACCTGGCAGGACCGTCTTGGTGAAGTTGGCTATACCGTTGGGTTAATAGGAAATACCATACACAATGAAGTGCTTGAAATCGGAGGGAGCAGTGGTATAGATTCACTGCTCATCGGTGGATTTCTTGCCAATGGCCAGCCCGTTACCCTTTCGCGGGTAGGAAGGCCAATCGGTGCCTATTATGGCTTTAAAACCGACGGCATCTTTCAGAACCAGGCAGAACTGGATGCCTATCCCAGCATGGCCCTTGCCGGTGTTGGCGACCTCAGGTTTGTTGACATGAACGGAGACGGGGTTATAAACGGGCTGGACCGTACCTACCTGGGCTCACCGATCCCGAAATTCGTTTACGGATTCAACCTGGATCTTGACTATAAGAACTGGGATTTCTCGGCCGGATTTCAGGGCCAGTACGGCAACAAGATCTTTAACGGAAAAAATGCGGTACGCCCTGATCCGTATAACTTCGAAGCACACGTGTGGGACCGCTGGACCGGTGAAGGTACGAGTAATACAGAACCCAGGCCTTCATTTGGCGGCTATAACTTCCTGCCGTCTGACCGGTTTATACACGATGGTTCTTTCGTGAGGCTCAGAACCCTGATAATCGGTTACAGCCTGCCAGGCAGCATGCTTGCCAATCTGGGCATAACAAGGGCGAGAGTATACATAAAGGGCAACAACCTGCTAACCTGGACAAAATACACCGGCTATACGCCCGAAATTGGAAGTTTTGATGTGCTGTCGAACGGAATTGACAGTGGCGTTTATCCGATTCCGCGGGTTATCACTTTAGGTTTTAACACAACATTCTGAGGCCAATACTATGAATACAAAGAAATTAATTACCTGTACATTTGTGGGTCTGTTAATGCTGGGTTGCGACAACTTCCTGAGTGTAAATCCACAAGGCGAGTTAACGCAGGAGGCTTTCCCGATTACGGCTGCCGATGCGTTACAGTCGACCAACGGCGTATATGCAACATTGCGGAACTGGCACTATCACAGCGGCGGGTTCCCCATACTCGACTTTATGTCGGATGACGCCCATAAAGGCAGCAATCCAAACGATGGTGCCGGAACACAGGGCCCGTATGAAAACTTCACATTTACACCTACCCAAGACGGACTTGACCGCTGGTGGGCCGGACTGTACCAGGGTATACGCAGGGCCAATGTGGTCATTGAAAAAGTGCCGGCTGTTGAGATGGATGCAAGCCTGAAGAACAGGTACCTGGGCGAAGCAAGGTTTCTTCGCGGGCTGTACTACTTCGACCTGGTCAGGGCCTTTGGCGGAGTACCCCTGGTTACATCCACCGAACCAGCCCTGAGCATACCCAGGGCCAGTGCCGACGAAATTTATACCCTTGTAGAACAGGACCTTCAGTTTGCCATCGACAACCTGCCGGAGAAAAGCGCCTACGGTTCCACTGACCTTGGTCGGGCCACAAGAGGGGCCGCAAGGGCGCTGCTTGCCAAAGTACATCTGTTCAGGGGCAACTTCGCAGCTGCTGAAACACTTGCATTGCAGGTAATTACCTCGAACCAGTACGAACTGGAACCGGTATTTACTGATGCAAACGGGAAAAACGGAGAGCACGGTGTTGAATCGGTCTTTGAAATCGGCGCGGTGGAATCTGAAAGCATAGTCGGGAACCAGTATGCAAATACACAGGGCGTACGCGGATCCCCGAACAGGGGTTGGGGCTTCAACAGGCCATCCATTGATCTGCGAAATGCCTTTGAACCGGGTGATCCGCGCAGGAGTGGTACCATTATCGAATTGGGCGACGTTATTGATGGTATAACAATTCTTGGTGATGCAAGTACGCCCGATGTTACAAGAGATGCCGACGGTAACATCATAGAAATTGAAAGTTATAACCGGAAAGTCTGGATTCCCGGCCTTTCAACAGACACCCAATTCGGGCATAACCGCCGCCTGATCCGCTTTTCGGATGTTCTGCTGATGGCGGCCGAAGCACTTAATGAAAACAACAGACCACAGGACGCCCTAATCCACCTCAACAGGGTGAGGGAAAGGGCGCGTCAGGGCAATCCCGATATTCTGCCCGACATAACCGTAACGAACAAGGACGAATTGAGGGATATTATTCTGCATGAACGCCGCACCGAATTGGCACTCGAAGGCCACCGGTTCTGGGATCTTGTAAGAACCGGTAAAGCACCCGAAGTATTAGGTCCGGCCGGTTTTATTCAAGGGAAACACGAATTGATGCCCATTCCGCAGAACGAAATCGATCTCTCGCAGGGCACACTTGTCCAAAATGACAACTGGTAATCAACTTTTCACAATCAAGTCAACGCTAATAATACAAGTCAGCTATGAAAACACTAAAAATCACACTCATACTCATTATCGTCATGTCAACGATGGCGTTAATGTTCAATGCCTGCAGCGATGACAGCGGTCCGCGCGAGCTGAACATCATCTCAATGATGGTTGGCGACAGTGACCTGAACGCTGCTGTATCACCGTCAAATGTGCGGGTAGATGCATCCATAGTAATTACATTCAATTCATCTATAAATCCGGCAACAGCGAATCCATCCACGATTTCCCTTACCCAGGAATACGATGATGCCAATGTTCCGGTTGACATCACAGTTGATGGTGCCACACTCACCATTAAACCCCAGAATATTCTGGGTACGGGGATTCTGTACCAGCTTGATCTCAGGGCAGGCTTGCTCAATACCGAGGATCAGCCATTGGCACAGACCAGACGCACATTTACTACAACGGGTACATTCAGCCCGGCAGGGGCCATTGCCACCTGGACATTTGAGGGAACGGCTGATGATGTGGTTGGCAACTATAACCCGACAGCAAACGGCGTAGTTGATATAACCTATGAACCCAGCCGAAATGCAGCAGCAGGTACAGCTGCAACCTTCAATGGTACAACAAGCATTATCGAAATTCCGAACGGCGACGAGCTGATTACTACCGAAGATTTTACCCTGAATTTCTGGGTAAAAACCAATTCGCAGGGTATAGACCGTGGCCATTTTGTAATAGGCCTCGGTGCGTTCTTCGGGCTTCAATATGAGATTTTCGGCGATTACAGAGGTGCGAAATTCGCTATGCGCTTTATCACGTCCGATGGTACTTCGATAGGTGAAGACATGTGGTTTCCGGCTGAAGCAACAGATGCAAATTCCGGTGGCTGGCAGGGCTGGGATTTTGCAAAAAGCCTGACCCCTGAGCAAATGATCGCCAAGTTGAAAGACACCTGGCTGCACGTAACCCTCACATACAAGGGTTCAGCCAGAAAAGCATCGTTGTACTATAACGGAGAACTCATGAAGAGTTTTGATTTCAACCTGTGGCCTGAAGGTTCCATACAGAGAACAGTGACCGGTATGCACTATGGCGGTACGGCACCTGAAGTGGTAAATGAGCTGGCATTTGGTTTTATTCAGTCGCGTGCCGGTACACTCTGGCAGAATGAGCCCTGGGGTGGTTACCAGTTCCCTGATGCAAATCATTTCAAGGGGCAACTTGATGATATCAAGATCTACCACAAAGTACTTACCCCTACAGAAATCCGGTTGATGTACGAATCGGAAAGATAAATTGTACTTAAACCGGGAGTATTCTGAATTGCTCCTGCTGATCTGTGCCGGTGTGGTTAAGGCCGAATTATGGTCTCACCACACCGGGACGTTCAGATACCTCTGTATTTTCGTGTTTATAATTTCCGGATGAATAACTGTTTTAAAAATACCACCCACAAGCTGTCCATTACATATCTGTTGATCCTTGTCATTATGCCGTTTCTGATTCTGGCAGGTTGCAAGGATGACGGCGGAAGTGCAGATCCCGGGTTTTTTCAGTTATTGAAAGTATCGGCAGATAATGTGACCCTTTCTCCGGGTACCACACGGTCAGGAGTATCGGTTACCCCGACTTTTGAAATCAGTTTTTCCTCCCCCGCCGATACATCATCGGCACGAATCAGCATAAAACTTCATAAAACCGGTGAGGATCAAACCATTCCTCTCAATCTCAGTTTTGAAAATGATGACAGCCGCATACTCGCACAGCCAGCTGAAACACTGGCTCACGGCACATCCTACCGTTTTGAAATTTCCGAAACCATGCGATCAAGATCAGGGGCAGACTTCCCGGGCATATCCTATCTGATCGAAACCCAACCGGGTAAAATACTGCTTACATCCGCCACGATTAACGGGGCAAACCTGCTTACCCCGGCCGCCATCAGAGATATAACCTATGATGAGATCGAGTTAGTGTTTGATTTTTCCGAACCGCTGGATCCACAGAATTACCAGCCCTATTTCAGCTTTTCACCAACTGTTCCGGTTTCATACAGCCTGGAAAATGAAAACCGCAGGGTTACGGTCAGAAACAGCACTCCACTGGATTATTATGAACAGTATCTGGCTGTTATTAATACCAACCTCACATCAGCCCAGGGATTTGAGTTTGATGGTTTCAGTAAAACGTTCTTAACCGGTTTAAACCCTGAACCCAAAATGCCACCGCTTGGGGATGAAGCGTTGCTTGATAAAATACAGCAGTACACTTTCCGGTACTTCTGGGATTTCGCACACCCGGTAAGCGGCCTTGCCAGGGAGCGCAACACCTCAGGAGAATTAGTCACAATCGGTGGAAGCGGATTCGGACTGAAAGCCATTATTACGGGTATTCATCGCGGTTTCATATCACGCGCTGAGGGTGTAGACCGCCTGAGGAAGATCGTAACATTTCTGGGCAATGCAGACCGTTTCCACGGTGTATGGCCACACTGGATGAACGGATCGACCGGCAGAACCATCGCTTTCAGCGCAAACGACGATGGGGCCGACCTGGTTGAAACATCGTTCATGGCCCAGGGACTAATCACAGTAAGGCAATTCCTGGATGAAAACACACCCCTGGAGAATACGCTGATAAGTGATATTAATGCCCTGCTCGATTCAATTGAATGGGACTGGTTTACCCGTGGTGGTCAGGATGTGCTGTACTGGCACTGGTCACCGAATGTCGGGTGGGCTATGAATATGCAGATTAAAGGTTACAACGAAGCACTTATCACGTACCTGCTGGCTGCATCGTCAGAAAATCATGGCGTCGGTGCTGATGTCTATCACAGGGGATGGGCATCATCCGGTGCAATCCGCAACGGCAGTTCTTTTTATGGCATACCACTGCCGGTGGGATTCAATTTTGGTGGCCCGCTCTTTTTTGCCCATTACTCCTTCCTTGGCCTCGACCCGCGTAACCTGTCGGATACCTATGCCGACTACTGGGTGCAAAACCGGAACCATACACTGATCAACCGTGCACATGCTATTGCGAATCCCAACCGCTATGCAGGCTACAGCGATGTGAGCTGGGGTTTTACGGCCAGCGACAATCCGTTCGGCTACCTCGCGCATGAACCCACACGCGACAACGGCACAATTACACCCACTGCGGCAATTTCATCCATTCCATATACGCCGGAGGAATCGATGGAGGCCATTCGTCACTTTTACTTCATTCTTGGCGATAAACTTTGGGGCCAGTACGGCTTTTATGACGCATTTAATCCGACCAATGCCTGGTGGGCACGTTCCTATCTCGCAATTGATCAGGGCCCGATAATAATAATGATCGAAAACCACAGGTCCGGATTACTTTGGGACCTGTTCATGACTGCACCTGAAATACAGTCAGCTCTCGACAAGCTGGGATTTACATCAGGTCAATAACATCTAATAAGTTCACATGGAGTTCTATATGACAAGCAAACGGTTTCTTATTCCCTGCCTCATACTTATGGTAATGAGTGCATGCGGAGAGTACAATTCTGGAAGTTACGGCGGTGGGCAGGACGATATTGGCCGAAAGATTGACTCACTTCTGAGTATTATGACCCTTGATGAAAAAATCGGGCAGATGACCCTTTACACCAGCGATATGGATCAGACAGGGGCTTTTCTGCGCCCGGAGTATATTGAAGATATCAGGGCTGGCAGGGTAGGATCCATATTCAACGCCTACGGTGCCGAATATACACGCTATCTGCAGGAAATGGCCGTAGAAGAAACACGGCTGGGAATTCCGCTGTTGTTTGGTTACGACGTAGTACACGGACACCGTACCATATTTCCCGTACCTCTGGCAGAAACAGCCAGCTGGGACATCGACATGATGCGGTTGACGGCAGAAGTTGCCGCCCGGGAAGCGGCAGCCGAGGGCCTGCACTGGACCTTCGCGCCTATGGTAGACATTGCCCGTGATGCACGCTGGGGACGCATCGTTGAGGGCAGTGGTGAAGATGCCTATCTTAGTTCATTGATTGCAGCAGCAAAAGTAGAAGGTTTCCAGGGCAACAGCCTGTACGACCTTCACACCGTGGCTGCCTGTGTGAAGCATTTTGCAGCCTATGGAGCCGCCCAGGCCGGGCGCGATTACCACAGTGTGGATATGTCGGACCGTATGCTGCGCGAGGTTTACCTGCCGCCGTTCAAGGCTGCAATCGATGCGGGTGTGGTATCGATTATGACAGCCTTCAACGATCTGAACGGCATTCCGGCAACGGCAAACAGTTATTTGTTTCAGGATATACTGAGAGATGAGTGGGGGTTCGACGGATTCGTTGTGACTGATTATACTGCTATTATGGAGCTGCTGTACCATGGGGTAGCTGAGGATGCGCACCATGCGAGTGAACTTGCCCTTAACGCCGGTATCGACATGAGCATGCAGGATGGTTTCTACCACCAGACCCTTGCCGATCTGGTAGAACAAGGGAGGGTAACAGAGGCACAGATCGATCGGGCAGTAGCATATATACTGCGCGTAAAATTCCGGCTTGGACTGTTCGATGACCCTTACCGCTACAGCGATGTTGAACGTGAAAAAGCCGAGGTGATGACGCCCGAAAATCTCGAGATTGCCAGGGATATGGCCCGCAAATCGATTGTACTTCTTAAGAATGATGATCAGTTGCTGCCCATCAGCGAATCCGTCAGGAATATTGCTGTTATCGGTCCGATGGCCGACAACCAGCGTGACCTCATCGGCAGTTGGTCGGCGGCCGGCGACTGGACAAAATCAGTGTCGCTTCTCGATGGTTTGAAAAACAGAATGCCGGATGTGAATTTCATCTATGCGGAGGGTGCAAGCATCGATGGTGAGAGCCGGGATGGGTTCAGTGCAGCCGTTGCAGCAGCGAACAGGGCAGACCTTGTAATACTGGCAATTGGTGAGGCTTACTGGATGTCGGGTGAGGCGGCCAGCAAGGTCGACATCAGCCTTCCAGGAGTTCAGAAGGAACTGGCGATGGAACTCCACAAAACCGGAAAACCAATAGTAGCGGTTCTTATGAACGGGCGTCCGCTAACCATCAACTGGATTGATGAAAACATTCCGGCGATTCTTGAGACCTGGTTTCTTGGAACTACTGCGGGTGATGCTATCGCTGATGTGCTTTATGGCGATTATAACCCATCGGGAAAGCTTCCGGTTACCTTTCCCAGGCATGTGGGCCAAATCCCGATCTACTATAACATGAGAAACACAGGCAGGCCGTTTGAAGAACACAACAAATTTACGTCCAAATACCTTGATGCGCCCAACGAGCCTTTGTATGTATTCGGCTATGGGCTGAGTTACACGACGTTCGATTACAGCCCGGTAACGCTGTCAAGCCAGGAAATGAGGCCGGATGGCAGCCTCGAGGCCCGTATTACGGTAAGTAATACCGGCAGCTATGAAGGCGAGGAAGTGGTACAGCTCTATATTCATGACAAGGTGGCCTCAGTAGCGCGCCCTGTGCGCGAACTCAAAGGATTTCAGAAAATCAATCTGGTGCCGGGCGAATCAAAAGAGGTTGTATTTACTATTACAAATGAAGATCTGAAGTTTTACCGCGCCGATATGACCTTCGGTTCAGAACCCGGCGAATTCACCGTTTACATTGGTGGCAATTCACGTGATACACAATCGGCTGAGTTTACTCTGAGGGATTAACATTACAGGTATAGAGCAGACCTGAAGTGATAGCCTGCGGGGTAACTCTGTGCGTAGCCAGAACAGCGTTCCGGTTTGTAAAAGGAACGGCAACAGGTTTTACTATTGTCAGAGTAATCAGAACGTCATAATCAGTTCGGTCAGATTGGTGTCGGTGGAGAGATTAAGCCGCTTGCGAAGGCGGTAGCGTCTCTCTTCAACACCACGCACAGATATGCTGAGAAGCGGTGCGATCTCCTTGGACGACAGATTCATTCGAAGGTAAGCACAAAGCCTGAGATCGCTGGGCGTAAGCTGGGGGTATTCCTGCTTAAGCCGCTTGAAAAAATCACCGTGGGCCTGATCGTATAGTTGTTCAAATACTTCCCATTCGTGCTCGTCCTGCAGGCCCCGGTCGATGAGGTTGGTGAGCTGGGTGATGTACTTTCTGGGTAACCTGTCGCCCAGTTCCTGTTTTTGATTTAGTAATTCAGCCTTAATGGTGTTTAAAAGGTCATTTTTGCGCATAATGGCCATTGTGTTAGTGGCCAGTTGCGACGATTTATGTTCCACTTCTGTCTGAAGTTTCTCATTTGTCAGCTTAATGATCTCCTTTTCGGCGAGCTCCTTTTCGAGCAACATTCTTTCCCGCTCCAGTTCCAGTTCCTTGCCACGTGCCCTCCAGCGTTTTCTTGAGATGAGCAAACGTATGGCCAGGATGAATGATATAAAGAGTACTGCATAGATTATGTATGCCCAGGTCGAAAAATACCAGGGTTTTTTGATGATAAACGCCAGGGATACGGTTGGGGTGAGTTGCCCGTCGGGGCCAATAGATCGCACATCAAAGGTATATTCGTCCGATGGCAGCCGCAGGTATGAGATACTTGTTGCTGCACTCCAGGGGCTCCATTCTTCTTCCATCGTACGCAATCGGTACTGAAAATATGTTCTGTTCCCGGCGATCTGCGTTGTGGTCCAGTTGAAATGAATGGTGTTTTTGTGGTAGGGCAGGGCGGCCGGACCGGGTTTGTCTGTCTGTATCATGAATGAACTACCCTGGTCACTGGCAGCCCTTGCAGACTGAATCTGAACCATGGGCTGCGGATATCCGGGCCTGTCTGTCTTGTCAAGATCAAGAATTGCAAAACCGTCATCAAGACAGATTAAATGAAGTTTATCGGTTAACGGGATTACGTTCTCGTAACCCTCCATCAGCTCAAAACCGTACATTCCTGGCAGCAACCTGTAGATCAGGCGTATCGAATTGAAATGAATTTCGAACAGACTGATTTCATTCTGTTTTATTACCCAGAAGCGCTGGTTACCCACGGGTACAATATTTCTGACAGATCCTTTTTCAGTAAAATAGTCATCCAGATCGGTGAAGGGCAGGAAACGATCATTAATTGAATCCCACTGGTAGAGCGAATCGGCCGATGGAACCAAAATTCTGTTATCAAGCTTGAAAACACGGTTTGTACTTTTGTTTAACCCCTGGTCGGGCCCCATTCTCCGTGCCTGAACAATGGTATCAAAATGGATGTTGGGTTGAAGCTGAAAGATGCCCTTAACCGAGTGACCAACCCAGATATTGCCAAGGTGATCGAATTCCAAAAATCGTGCCGGTGTGGAAAATCCTGACATTGTATATGCCTGTTCCCAGGCCTGCCCGCCTTTCCGGTAAACAACCAGGTCGCTGTAGGTACTCTGAAGTAAAAGCTGCTGGTTGCCGTGCTGATAGGGTTTCAGATTATAGCCGCCATCAACAGAGCTGATCTTATTCAGTAGCTTATTCTGTATCTGGTAGGTGCCATCGTTCAGACCGCTGTATAGCAGCCCGTCTATTTCTTTGATGAACCAGACCTGACCCTGCGAATCCGGGATTAGTGTTTTGTCATAAAAATAACCGTCGTTGTCGCGTTTTAACCAATATATGCCCTGATTGGTGCCTATATAGAGTTCGTTCTGGTAAAGTGCGGCTGTATAAACACTTCCAATTCCAAGTGAGGGATCACGGTAGGTATTTATTGGGGTATCGAAAGCGATGTAATCAAGGCCTTTGTCCATACCGACCCACAGGTTATCGTACGGATCGGCAGCAAGCGAAAGGATGGTGTTATTTTGGAGACCGTTTGCGGTATTGATGTTCTTTAGGAAATTGCCATTGAGATCAAAGATATACAGACCGTTAAGAATGGTGCCAATGATGATTTTATTACTTGTCCGCACCATTGTGTTGATCTTGTTCACTGTTACCTCGTTACTCAGATCAGCCTGCCAGGTACGGAATTGCTGCCCGTCGTATGTATGAAGTCCACCTGATGTTGCGATAAGTATGGAGCCGTCTGGCAAACCGGCAAATGACTTGGTCTCTTCATTACTGAAAATGCCGCTGCCGGGGATGGATTCGAAAACATCACGTTTTAGCCTGTAAATACCTCCACCAATTCGTTGTGTATAAACCTCATCGCCGGAACGGTGAAGGAACATAAAGGAACCATCGGTATCCAGCCTGTAAACCTTTTCATAATCATAGCAGTAGATCGATCCGAAACTGTGAAAATAGACTTTGCCCTGATGCTCGACGATCTTCCAGATCTCATCGTTGTTCATCTCGGGGTTATCGAGCAGGGGAACCAGTGATCTGTAGCGCATATCGCCGGTTTCATCGGGCTCCCAATAGCCAAAATCTTCGAACGAACCGGTATATATCTTGCCACCAATGTATGCCACAGAGCGAAAGATAGTTCTTTCGGGCAATTCATAAAGCCGTATGCTCGCATTTTCAAGTATGAGCAGACCGTAATTGTTGGCTACAAAAATACGCTGTGACCCATCACCGGCTATATCCCAATTCTGATTCCCGGCCCTTGGCTCACTGAATGTATAGTTGCTCACGTGATAGCTGATCTGAGCTATAACGGCCTGGTTTGAACCAATAAGGAGAGCAAATACAAGTAAAGCGAATCTTGCCATGGTTTAGTAGCGAGGGTTTTGGAGCTGTTTGTTCCTGATAAATTAACTATATAAACGCTATTGAATGCAATATCCCGGTTCTTGCCAGGCATCAGTTGAATTCTGATGCGGCGGTTTAAAGGGTTTTTTGCCATCTGACAATGAGCCTTATACTGCCAGAAGGGATGTTGCAGCAGCAGCAGCCGAACATATCGAATAGTCAGGAGTAAAGGGCCGGATATCCAGGATTGTCAAATTATAGTGACAGCCACGGAAACCTGCTGAAATCGGGCTTTCTTTTTTCGAGGAATGCGTTGCGTCCCTCTTCAGCCTCGTCGGTCATATAAGCAAGCCTGGTTGCTTCGCCGGAAAAAACCTGCTGGCCGACCAGTCCGTCGTCGACCATATTGAAGGCGAATTTTATCATACGGATGGCCGTCGGGCTTTTACCAAGAATCTCCCGGGCCCATTCGAAGGCTGTGGCCTCGAGTTCGGCGTGCGGTACCACCGCATTGACCATTCCCATTTCGTACGCCTCCTGTGCGGAGTAATTGCGGCCGAGGAAAAAAATCTCACGGGCCCGCTTCTGGCCAATCTGCCTTGCGAGCAGGGCAGATCCGAAACCGCCGTCGAAACTGGCCACATCTGCGTCGGTCTGTTTGAATATGGCGTGCTCTTTACTGGCAAGAGTCAGATCGCAGACCACATGAAGGCTGTGCCCGCCGCCAACCGCCCAACCCGGTACTACGCAAATTACCACCTTGCTCATGAAACGGATCAACCGTTGAATATCCAGAACATTTAAACGCTGAACCCCGTCGATACCTTCATAGCCTCGTTTGCCCCGAACCTTCTGATCACCACCCGAACAGAATGAAAACACACCATCTTTTGCGGGGCCTTCGGCACTTAAAAGGATAACCCCGATACTGGTGTCCTCCCGGGCATCAATCAGGGCTTCCTCGAGTTCAAACAGGGTTTTAGGCCGGAATGCGTTGCGTACTTCAGGCCTGTTGAAGGCAATGCGTGCCACACCCGGGCTCTTTTTGTAGGTGATGTCGTCATATTCTTTTACAGTAGTCCAGTTCATAGTTATCGATTTGTTGAGATAAACGGTTAATTGGGCAGAAACAGAGAAATTCAGGCCGGAAAATAACAGGATAACAATTGATGATTGATATTACTTCTCATTTAAACCATACAATAATTCCCGGGTTATGAAAAGAAACGTTGCACACATTACACAGTTTTAAGGATCCAGGATGTTATGGCCTGAATATACCCATCGGGGTTGTCGGAATGAATTCGGTGGCCGGAGGATGGAATAATTCTGTACTCAGCTTCGCTGAAAAGTGAAGATGCTTCTTCGGCAATATTCCTGTATTTGATGTCATTTTCACCGGCAAGCAGCAGAACAGGAATAGTAATTGATTCAAGCCTGTGCCAGACCGGTTCAACCGTACCGCTGCCAAAGCCGGTTATACTTGCTGCAGCTCCATTTGGATTGGTTTCAGATTGAATCCTGTGCAATAAGCGGGATGTCT
>RECM01000083.1 GCA_007694035.1 Balneolaceae bacterium | reverse complement strand
TGAGACGCAAGACATGAGACGCAAGACATGAGACGCAAGACATGAGACGCAAGACACAAGACACAAGACATGATGACATGAGATATGAGATATGAGATGTGAGGGGCAAGATGTGAGGCTGGGTAATACCGGCAGCTCGATTTTTATTTAGATATTGGTGGCCAGGGGCAGGCATTGGGCAAACCTGCATGAAACAATGTCCAACAGAATGGCCGGTCGGGAAAAGCATTGGTTAAACAAAGGCGGCCAGTCTCAGTACATCGAGTAAACCGGCCTGAATGAATGCCCACCAGAATACCCCGCCCAGAACTGCAAGTTGCAGGGCCCAGCTCAGCGTGTCGTACAGGGTCTTTCTTTCAACGTACTGGCGCAGATTAAATGCAGCCACGTAAAAGGATGAAAGCCAGATAACCAGGAAAATAATCGCCATTACATTAAACAGGCCCGCCGGGCCGCCGGCCGCATCTATAGTGATCATCAGCGAAATAACAGGCAATAGCAGCTGCTGTGGCCAGATATAGGTTACTGCAGCGGGATTCAGCCAATAGGTATCAAGCGATGGTGCGAATACCCAGAACGTCATAAGTGCACTGAAAATCAATTTGAAGAGAAAACCGGCCGAAAAAAAGAATATACCCGGATGCATCCAGTCTGGAATGGGCAGATAATTACCCAGCACATCGAGGCCTGCTGCTGAAATGTGAAAGGAGTACAGGGTGTAAAAAAAAAGCCCGAACAGTACAGCTGTTTGCAGGTTCAGAAAAACCGGGGTCGTTGAAAATCGTATCCGCTTTTCAAAAATGTCTTCAATGAAAAATTTGTGATTGCTGAAGTAGCGAAACAGCGATTTATTGTAATTCGGGAAGATGGCAAAATGAACGGCAAAACTGATCCAGACAAGGATTACAAGTATAATATGCCAGTTCGGTGAGGGGGTTTCAGTCTGCAGTCTGGGTTTTGGCAGCAGGGCATCCGAATCACCGGCAAATATGATCAGTGCATCTTCAAGCCCATCCTCAAGGTGCTCGGCAACCCAATGTGCATGGAAGTAGACCGGTACGTCGCCGGCAGGCCGGGTAAGGCGCAGCATTTCCTGAAAGTGGCGTGTGTCAAACCCGTCGGCGGGGTTCCAGATATAACCGGCAACAGGAATCAATGTATCAGTGCCCGGATCAGCCATCATGTTCAGTTCTGCTTCACTTAGATGGAGTATGACCCCGTCGGGTCGGTCAGTATCACCGAACCGGTGCCTGGTATTGCCATTGATGTGCAATAGGGGGATATCTGTCGAAATTCGGGCCTCACGGATTATCGGTGAAGCCCGGTTTGCAAAGCGGCTGCTGTTCACCTGGCTGTCGCTGAACAATATAAAACTGCTAATAAAGTCATGATTCCGGTAATATTCTACGTGACTGATAACCAGATCAAGACTTGCCGGCTTCCTTTTTTGCAGTTCAGTTGCAGTCAGATATGTTTGCGGTACACTAACTGCCACTTCAAAATCGAAACCATGCAGTACATCCAGAATGCCGAATTCATGAATTCCTTCAATCATCAGGCTTCTGATGCCCAGCTGCTGATATCCGAATAACTCACGGGCAGCCTCGCGTTCACCGGACGGCGGATCCCAGATGATGCCGAAGTGCCGCTGAGCCTGTGCCGGAAGTACCGGTAACAGTAAAATGAGGATGAGAAAACTGAGTGTTAAACGGCAAGTCCGGTTCACTTCGCAGTGGATTCGATTGGCAGTTCGCGGGTCTCCTTGAAAGTGCTCAGTACGATATTCGACCGGGTTTTCTTAACCCCCGGAAACGATTGTACTTTTGAGAGAAGCTGCTCCAGCGATGAAGTATTTCTGGTACGTATCTTCAGGAAATGTGAACCGTCTCCGGTTATCGAATGGCACTCCAGAATTTCCGGCTCTGTAACGGCACGTTCAACAAAAGATGTGTAATTGGCAGATCCATCCACCTCTACAAAGATAAAAGCGGTAATGTCGTACCCGAAACTTTTTGGGTTGAGTACGGAATAATAGCCTTCAATCAGATTCTTCTCTTCCAGTTTGCGCATCCTCTCCGATACAGAGGGCACAGACAGGCTTACCTCTTCGGCAAGCTGATTTCTCCGAACACGGCCGTTTCGCTGCAGCTGGTTCAGAATAGTAATATCGATGTCGTCTAAATGAATTGTCATAAGAATGATTATTTCAAAGCCTGGAACTGTAAATTATTTTTGTGAGGCGGATAACCGACGCCTCATGTTTTTGCTTCCACTTAATTTATTGAGTTTTAAACCCATAAAAAACTGAAAAATTAAGGTGGCCGATGCCTGGTTGCAGGTAAAAGTTTACAGTGCATTTCGTGGCGAAATGGCGTTATCTTTAGCGTTGAATAAACGGATACGGCAGACCGGCATGTAAAATATTATCGCAGATCCGGCCTGCAGACCCGCCGTTATTCTGAAACTCCAATGGGAGTAATAACCGATAGGTTCATCCAACAAATCATATATATCCCTGTACCATACACCTTACCCTTCACCCCAACCTCAACCTTAACCTTATTCTTAACCTCAATCTCAATCTTAACCTCAATCTAAACCCGAATGCTCGACATCAATTTTATCAGAGAAAATACTGAAGCAGTAAAAAAAGCCATCACCGATAAAGGTGAAAAAGATACCGGCGTGGTCGATAATGTTCTTGATACAGATTCCAGATGGAGGGCACTGGTGCACAAGTCCGATCAGCTTCGCAACGAGAGCAATACAAGAGCAAAGGAGATCGGTATGCTGATGGGGCAGGGCAAAAAAGAGGAGGCACAGGTCCTGATCAAACAGACGGGTGAAATGAAGGATGAGCTTAAGTCGATCGAAGACCAGATCAGGGAGCTGGCTGAACAGAGATATGCCCTGTTGTTGCGCATACCCAATGTGCCCCATCCTACTGTACCGGTTGGCAGGACCGAGGAGGATAATAAGGTCGACAAAACATGGGGAGAGCCTTTGAAAGATTCCTGGCGGAAACCCCATTGGGAACTGGCCGAAGAATACGGATGGATCGATTTCAAACGCGGCGTTAAAGTTACCGGGGCCGGCTTTCCGTTCTATATCGGTCCGGCCGCCCGTCTGCAGAGGGCGCTGATCAATTTTTTCCTTGACCGGGCTGCCGACAAAGGATACCTGGAGATGCAGGCCCCCTATTTTGTAAACGAGGATTCGGCGCGAGGCACCGGTCAGATTCCCGACAAGGAAGATATGATGTACGTGATTCCGCGCGACGAGTTCTTCGCTATACCTACCGCCGAGGTTCCCGTAACCAATTTCCACAGGGATGAAATTCTCGAGCCCGCTCAGCTCCCGGTCAAATATTGCTGTTACACACCCTGCTGGAGAAGGGAGGCCGGTTCCTACGGTAAAGATGTACGGGGCCTGAACCGGCTGCACCAGTTCGATAAGGTGGAACTGGTAAAATTTGTGAGTCCCGATACATCCTATGATGAACTGGAAAGCCTGCGCAGAGACGCCGAGGAACTGCTTGAAGCATTGGGCCTGCCGTATCGTACCCTGCTCATGTGTACCGGCGACATGGGCTTCACCCAGAGCAAGAAATACGACCTTGAGGTGTGGAGCCCCGGTCAGCAGCGATGGCTCGAGGTAAGCTCATGCTCCAATTTCGAAAGTTTTCAGGCCCGCCGGATGATGGTGCGCTACCGCGACGACAATGGCAAGCCTCAGATATTGCATACACTTAACGGCTCCGGGCTGGCCCTGCCAAGGGTGATGTCGGCCGTTCTGGAAGCGTACCAGGAGGAGAGCGGGAAAATAAGGGTGCCCGAAGTGTTGAAAGCGTATTTGAAAAACGATTACCTGGGCTGAGCTCCCGACTCATACAGCCAGTATTCTCCGAAGCCACCGGCCCGATAGCAAACGCAGTCCCAAATCGTAATCCTGATCCGTCTCAGATGGCTACTTCGAAGTTTGATCCGGGTTTATGTTGATTTACCGATTCAAAGATATCAGACACTAGACAAATAAGCAGCGAAAAGGCAGCGAAAAGGCAAAAAGCAAAAGGCAAAAGTTTAGAAGGCGAGAGGCAAAAGGGGCCAACCCATACCAATCTATATAGAACCCCTGGGCCCAGCTTAAGCTGGGCCCACGTGCTTCGACTACGGGCTGCGCTCTGCGCCCTTCGACTCCGCTGCGCTGCGTACTTCGACTCCGGCTTCGCTCTGCTCAGCCTGCGCTCAGTACATGCTCAGGACTGCGCTCAGGCCATGCTCAGCATGACGTTTGGAGGCAACACTTCCTAACTCAATTGCTCCCCTGCTCCCCAGATCCCTAACTCAAAGCATACCAACAGCACCGTCGCTATTACCTTCGAAATTGTGAATCCCCTTTCACTTCCCCATTCTATTGTTCCCTATTCTATTGTTCTATTGTTCTACTGTTCAAAAGCATACTACCAGTACCGCCGTTGTCAATTCCCAAAATCTGCAGCCCCCTGGGCTGCACAGTTCTTACACCGCTACCGGATAGTATTTCGACTCATCAAAATTAAGCAGCGCACCGATAATGGGCTCCATCTCATTGTGTTGCATCAGCTCCATGCGCAGGTGTTTGCCGTTCCGGATTCCCTTCAGGTAATTGCCATAGTGCTTTTTCATCATCACCACGCCTTTGCGCTCACCATGGTGCCTTACGCTGGCCCTTAGCTGCTCGGCACAGACTTCCATTTTGTCCATTACGGAGGGTTCGGGCAGCATCTCTCCGGTTTGCAGAAAGTGTTTTGTCTGTTCAAAAATCCATGGGTTACCAATCGCACCACGCCCGATCATCACTCCGTCGACCCCGGTCTCGTCAAACATGCGTTTCGCATCATGTGGTGTCAGGATATCTCCGTTGCCAAATACCGGGATGTGCAGGCCTGGGGTATTTTTCAGTAACTTCAGGAACTCCCACCGGGCCTCGCCCTTGTAACCCTGCTCACGGGTCCGGGCATGAACGGTGAGGGCCTTCACACCCACTCGTTGCAGCATAAGTGCCACCTCCTGTATGCGGATGGTGTTATCATCCCAGCCAAGGCGGGTTTTTACCGTAACAGGCAGTGTGGTTGCCTCAACAACCGTGGCGGCCATGCGCTCCATCATCGACAGGTCACGCAGACAGGCCGAACCGGCATTCTTACTTACTACCTTGTAAACAGGACATCCGAAATTGATATCGACCAGGTCGGGATTACTGGCCTCGGCAATTTTGGCCGCTCCGTGCATGGCCTCCTCACGGCCTCCGAAAATCTGAATACCGAATGGCCGTTCCATCTCTTCGAAAACCATCTTGTGAAGGCTCTTGTCGGACTCCCTGATAATAGCCTCCGAGCTTATAAACTCGGTATATACCACATCAGCCCCCTTCAGTTTGCAGATCTGGCGAAAAGGTGAATCGCTGACATCCTCCATGGGGGCAAGGATTACAGCTTTTTCTGGAAGTAATATGTTTCCGATTGATATCATATATAAATTAATGATCAAGATACGGAAAAGTTGCCAATTCAGTGATGATATGCCTGCTAAGCACACCTCTTATGAACCGGCTAAGACATGATATGATCGAATACAGGAAAATAAATCTAACCTTGAGGTTTGATTTTTGAATCAGAAAACCCCTTTTTTGAAAGAAAATGGGATGCAGCATTGGAAGCATATGATAATTCTTCAAAAAAGGCTGTAAATCTGTTATATTCTAACATCTTATTTTAAATCTTTTAGGAGGAAAAAAATGGCTTTAGCTATATCCAGTA
>RECM01000173.1 GCA_007694035.1 Balneolaceae bacterium | reverse complement strand
GGTCTTTTGCTGTTACCTTTTGTATTAGCTCCGGCCGGACTTCATGCCCAGTCAACCACGTTGCTCGGGGCGCTGTCGCCGGATGGTGAGGCCTATATTTACCATGCCGGGCAACCTGATCTTGGCATCGGCTATCATATGGTCCGGATTGTGGGCGGGCAGGAGCAACAGCTCACCACCAGTCCGGTATATCCTGCCGGCAGTGGCCAGGAGTTCGCGTTCATGACCTCCGATATCTACCCGGAGCTTGAGGCATCATTTAACCTGAACAACCCACAGGCTGTATTTCTGCGGCTTCGTGGCGACAATGAACTCGCCTCGCTGTTGTCGCTTGCCTACCCGCAGATTGCACAGGCCCTGGGCCGGCTCTATATCGACAAAGAACCTGTTACCGGCCAGCGCGTTGCCTACCGGTTTGTATGGGTCGACATTGACGGTGAGCCCACAGGCCTTGTTACCGAGGGGAACCTGATCCTGCAGCCCCATACCATCCCGGCACCAACAAATCTGGAAGCCACACGTACCGGTTCGGTACTCCGGCTTGCCTGGAACTACCCCCAAATGACCCGTGAGATGGTAGACAGGGTGATCAAATTCGGCGTTCAGATGAAATCGGATTCGCAGGAATCGTATCAGCCGGTGGGTGATAGCAATATCCTTCGGCAGTCGGGAACCAACCGTTTTGAGGCCATCATCCCCGTTGATCCCGCCCTTAGCAGTGCCGATTTTGTTGTGGTAGCGATAGATATAACAGGCAGGGGGCGAACTGCGTCGGAGGAAACCACAATCGTTCTGAGGGACGTTTCGCCCCCCTCGCCCGTCATTGAAGTCTATTCCCTGCTCACTGATGATGGCCATGTGAGGCTGAGCTGGGCCGTTAGTCCCGAACCTTTCGTTGCGGGCTATCATATCGATCGTTTTGATTCGGATGACGGAAGCCGGACACGCATCACCGAATCACTGATCGGGCTTTTGAACAATACCTTTACAGATATCACAGCAAGTGAGGGAAGATCATATCAGTATTACATCACAGCGGTAAGCGAATCAGGTATCGAAAGCGGCCGAGGGAATCCGGCCATAATCCGCATCCCCGTAGTAACCCCGCCGCCGGCGCCATTTGGTCTTACTGCCACCTGGCAGGACGATGACCGGGTTAACCTCACCTGGCAGACACCGGTACAGCCCGACCGCTTCCGCACGTTTCTGGTACTGCGGCGTGCCGTGGTTCGTGGTACCGGGCGGGCCTATGCGCAGGTTAACAGTGATGTGCTTACCGCCACATCAATCACAGATACCGGGATCACCGGATCAGGTTTCATTGAGGGGATGTTTTTTGAATACGCCGTTGTAGCCGTCGACAATAATGCCCTGCAGAGCGACACTGTATTCACAGTGCTTCAGATACCCGACCTTACGCCTCCCGAACCGCCTGCTTCCGTTACTGCCGAAATGGTTCAGGGAAGCAGGGTTCAGCTGAACTGGAGTGCCTCTGCCTCGGGCGATGTGGTTGCCTATTCGGTTTATCGTGCAGATACGATTCCGGGCACCGGCACCGGCACCGAACCCGGCACCGGTACTGCTGCACGCGTGGTTGCCGAGCTGCCCCGCAACCGGCTTTTCTGGATCGATACCGATGTAGAGACCGGCGGCAGATATGAGTACATGGTAAGCGCTGTAGATTCGGCCGGCAATGAGGGTAAACCCGTCGATGCGGTTTCGGTACATATGAGCTCGGTAACACCACCGCCTGCCGTCAGAAACGTTCAGGCCGGAGCATCAGCCACAGATGTGTTGGTTCGCTGGGAAACCGTGCCTGGCGGCAATGTTGGCGGATATCAGATCATGCGCTCGGAACTGGCCAACGGGCGTTATGAAGTTGCGGGCGAAGTATCTGCAGAGATAACAGAATGGACCGACACATCCGGCCGGGCAGGTCACTGGTACCGGGTGTATGCTGTCGATGCAGATGGTAACCGCAGCCGGACCGGGCGGCCGGCACAGGCGGTTATACGGAATTAATTCCCGATCTTTACATCATGAGGTCTGTAATTCTTGCTATCGCCGGCGGCTGCATCATTCTGCTAACCTGCTTAACGCACGAACTGCATGCACAAATCAGGGATAACCGCCTGAACCAGGCGGAGAACCACCTGCAACGCGGTGCCCCGGAAGAGGCTGCGGCACTGTTATCAAACCTGCTCGACGAGGGGAACCACTCGCCTGGTGTGTATGAAATGCTGGCTGAATCCCTGCTGCAGCTCGGCGAAGAGCGCCGGGCCGAACAGGTGCTTGAAAAGGGTCTGGAACGCTATCCCGGAACCCTCATTTTGCGGTATCATCTGGCACGTTCGCTGCAATTCCGTGAGCCGGAAAAAGCCCTCCACATACTCAGGGAACTCGAGACCGATCTCAGGGATAATCCCGTAAACATCGCCGTGTCGGCCTCCGATATACGCTGGTACAGAGGGCTGATCTATTCCCATACCGCCGGGCAGTATCTTGAAAACGGGCGTTTTGAGGAGTCGGCTTCGGCCTACCGTCAGGCACGCAGGCTTCTGCCCGATTCGGCAAGCGTGCACCGGGGCCTGGTTGTGAGCCTTATGAGAGCCGGAGATTTTGACACGGCCCTTGAGGAAACAGAACAGTCACTGCTCTATTTCCGCTCCGATCCGGTATTGCGGCGATTGCGCATACAGGCACTGCTGGAGCTGGGCGAAAGAAAACAGGCCATCAACTATCTTGGTGAACTTATAAAAGCCGAAGATGAGCAGCTGGAACTGACCCTCACCTACGGTAGATTGCTCGTTGAAGATCAGCAGACCGAAAAGGCGGCCGAACACTTTGAGTCCCTTCTGCAGCGGTATCCGCGTAACCGCGACCTGTACGAATCCCTGCTTGATCTCAACAGAAGTCATCTGAATTTCGAGGGTCAGGCCGAATTGCTCAGGCGCATGTCATTGCAATTTCCCGGCGACGAAGGGATAGTGCTCGATCTGGCCGGTATTTATATGCTTCAGGGTGATCAGGATGCCGCTATAGCCCTGTATGACTCGCTGATAGCCACCGGGTCGGAACCCCTGCCCCTTCTGCGCAGAAAAACAGCCCTGCTGATGCGGGACGACAGATATGATGAAGCCTATACATCCCTGCTTCCATTTGAACACATTCCCGGTGCCGCCTACGAACTGGCATATGCCGCATTCAGGAACCGGATGCCGGACGAAGCCCTGAACCACATCAACCAATATCTTAGTGAGAATGCCGGCGATGCGGGCGCCCTGGACCTCCTCGGGCGATTGCACCAGGCCCGTTCCGAATACACTGAAGCCGAAGAAGCCTACATGCGGGCATACCGGGCCGGATCGGATACACCCGATGCCATACTTGCGTACAGCAGGCAGCTGCCAGACCACCTGCGGGCCGACACCCTGCTTAACGGAATACAAAAAAATGCCGCCCAATTATCGGTCTGGAGAGCACAACTCTCTTTCGAATCACAGACAGCGCTGAGGGGTGGTGCACTGTCTGCCTTTCTTGAGCCCTATCCCCTGTCCGAACGGGTAAAAGACCGCGAAGCCGGCGTCGAAAAACTGGTCGGGGAGCTGACCCGAATTGCCGGGGCAGCCGAAACCTCCGCACTTCTTGATCCGATTGCCAAAAACCACCTGGCAAATACTCCATTTGTACTGCTCGCCGGCAGCCTGCATGAGCAGGCCGGTTTCAGCGGACGTGCGCGGGATCTCTATATGGGCGCTATCGCTGCCGCAGCCCGGCAGCCGGGACCCCACCTTGCCCTGGCAAGGCTCACAGAACGGGAAGGCGACATGGCCGGTGCCCTGCTCTGGTACGAGCGGGCCCTGGGCATATCAGCAGAGCCGGAAATTTACAGCGCCCTGATACGGCTGCACCGCGAAGCCGGCACACTCGGTTCGCTATGTGACCGCTGGCTGGTTCAGTACCGGAGCGGGCGGGCAGCCCCCGAGCTGCGCACCCATCTGATTGAGGCCCTCCACAAGGCCGGCCGGTACGGGGAAGCCCGCGAAATTGCAACCGGAAACAACTGACCATAGGGCAATGTCAATTCCGGCATTTTTGGGGCCGTACAGCAAATAACCGGTTTACAGTAATCTCTCCAAACGGCAATCCGTCACTTACGTACCTTTACTGCAGCTGAGCACAACGCGATCCCGGTCACAGCAGCTGGCTGGCCAGGTTGGCCAGTTCCGACCGCTCCCCTTTTTCCAGGTTGATGTGGGCATAAATGGGGTTGTTTTTGATCCGGTCGATCAGGTACGACAGTCCGTTGCTCTGCGAGTCCAGATAGGGTGTGTCGATCTGGAAGATATCGCCGGTAAAGATGACTTTGGTGTTGTGCCCGGCCCGGGTAATGATCGTTTTGACCTCGTGCGGGGTCAGGTTCTGGGCCTCATCCACAATGAAGATCACATTCGACAGGCTGCGGCCGCGGATGTAGGCCAGCGGTACGATATGCAGCTTTTCGGTCTCCACCAGTTCATCAATCTTTTTGTACTCCTTGTCTTTCTGGTTGTACTGGTTTTTGATGTAGCTGAGGTTGTCCCAGAGGGGCTGCATGTAGGGATTGATCTTCGACTTGATGTCGCCGGGCAGGTATCCGATATCCTTGTTGCTGAGGGGTACAATGGGCCGCGCCAGATAAATCTGCTGGTATTTGCGGCGCTGTTCTATGGCCCCTGCCAGGGCAAGGAGGGTCTTTCCGGTGCCGGCCGATCCCGAGATGGTAACAAGCAGCACATCGGGGTTCAGGATGGCGTGCATGGCAAACGTCTGCTCGGCATTGCGCGGCTTAACACCAAAAATCTGGCTGCTGTGAATGCGCTCTATCGATTGGGTTGATGCATTGTAATAGGCAAGGGCAGATGCCGTGCCGCTTTTCAGTATGAAATACTCGTTGCACGGCGGTGTGGTATCGAGCAGCTCGGTTACCGGGATCGATCCGTGTTCAAACAGCTGGTCGAGCTGGTGCTGGGTAACCGTCGTCAATTCTGATTTGCCGGTGTAGAGGCGATCCACATCCTTGATCTTGCCGGTTTCATAATCTTCGGAATGCACATTCAGCGACCGGGCCTTGATCCTCAGGTTTACATCCTTGGTTACCAGGATGACTTTCCGTTTGGGCTCCCTGCGCGTGAGGGCAATGGCCGTGTTCAGGATATGGTGGTCCTGTTTCTGGCTGCCGAAAATACGGTTGCTGTCTATTTCGGGGTCCTCTTCGGTGAGCACCCTCAGTTTGCCCTGGCTGGCCCCGTTGAGCGGTATCCAGTTTTCGAGCAGGTTTTTTGCGGAGAGGGAATCGATGGAGCGGATGAACTCACGGGCGTTGAAATTGATTACGCTGTCGCCCTTTTTGAACTGATCAATTTCCTCAAGAACCGATATGGGAATAGCTACGTCGTGTTCCTTAAAATTGTAAATAGCGTTGTAGTCGTAGAGGATTACCGAAGTATCCAGAACAAAAATCTTCCTGTTGTTTCTGGGCATATTAACTGTTAGCCGGGATTTTTAAAGAGCGAATAAGATTGCATGTATCATCCTGATGATGTCACCACAAGAAACGGATTTTTCCGAAAAATGGCACTATAAATTTAACGCGATGCCATGCGGTCATCCGCCATGCGATCATCTGCCATGCAGTCATCCTGCAAGAGCGCGCCGCGAAGGCGGTCATCCTGCAAGAGTGCGCCGCGAAGCGGCGCTCCTTGCAGAGTTGACCGCATGGGGATACGACAGTATCCGCGGGCAGGTTCGCCCGTACCGGCTAGCCGGCCACTCTTCGGGGACCTCCGCTCCGCTTCACTTCGTTCGCGTCGCTCCGGACTCCCGCAGGTGGTCCGTTAGCCGGTACAGAGCAATGGAAGCGGAGACGGAGGCGTTCAGGCTTTCGACGTGCGGGGCATCGCCGGCCGGTTCGATTTTAACGCAGGTGTAGGTTTCTTTCAGCGGTTCGGGCAGGCCGTGGGCTTCGCTGCCGAGAACGAGTACCGAACGCTTTCCCGGCCGGATAGCCGACAACCGGGTGGAATTTTCACCGGCATCGAGCAGATAGATTCTCCACCCCGCTTTTTTTGCCTCTTCAAGAAATATGGCGAGGTAGCCCGATGCGACCGGCAGGCTGCCTGTAGAACCGGCCATGCTGCGCACCACCTTGGGGTTGTACAGATCAACGGTGCCCGTGCTCAGGAATACGCCCCTGGTTCCGAACCAGGCCGCGCTGCGGAGAATGGTGCCCAGATTGCCGGGATCGCTCATCTGGTACAGGGCCAGAATTACCCCGTCACTGTTCAGCAGGTCTGATGTATCGGCAGGCATGGGAGTGCGGCATACGGCGAATATGTTCTGTGGGTTATCAGTAGTGGCCAGTTCCACAAAAAGCGAATGGCCGGCCTCATAAATATCGGCATCCATGCCCAGGCCGATATCACTGTGCCCGTCCGGTTCTTCCCGGACAACCACAAATTCAACCGTAATACGCCTGTTTTCCAGTATCTGCTCCACAACCCGGCTGCCTTCGGCGATAAACAGCCCGAGCTCGTCGCGGTGCTTCTTCTGGTGCAGTTTTCGCACCAGTGTCGCTTTTGCCAGCGATAGTTTTCCTTTCGGTTCCATAGCGGGATAATACTCAAAAATGTACCATACGCCAATTCATCTAATCCTGTATCTTGGCAAAATACCTGAACGCGATGCTCAAATTTGTCCGGACCATATTATTCCTGCTTGTTGTATTTGAAGCAGCGCCAGCCACCGCCCAGATTTTCGGGCTGGGGCTGGAGGGCAGCAGCTATTTCCGCCGCCAGCTCGATGCATTTCAGTGGGAGTATTCGGGCAGTTATATCTACGATTCTGAACACCTGCAGGTGAGCATCACCGACCGGTTCCAGTCGCGGCTGTTCTATCTGTCGGGGCGGGCGCAGAACATACAGGACCAGAACCAGGCGCTGCTGCTGGCAACCGGCTGGCTGAACCCCGCACTGGGCATCACCACCGAGGCCCGGTCGCTGCGCTTTACAACCACCGGGTTGCGGCAGGATGTTTTCCTGGCGGGTGTGGCCTGGTCTCCGGCGCCCGGCATCTCGCTCCGGCCCATGGCCGGCATTATGAGCGATGCGCGCAGCGGCAACCTTGACCAGGGCGCTTCGTTCGTACTTCGCGGCAGCGCCGACCCCATCCAGGCCGGTGAGATGGTGCTTACACCGGAGATTTTCCTTGAGTATGCCGATATCGATCCGCGCACCCATCAGACCTACCGTCTCCTCACCGATTTTGGCTTTCAGAACGAGTACATACGGCTGCGGGCGAATGTACAGCTGGGCACATCCATCCGCGACAGTTACCAGGCCAGCAGCTTCCTGAACAGGGACGAAAGCGATTTTATCGAATCCATCCGGAACGACAGCAGCATGATTTCGCTCAGTTTCAGCTTCCCGCTGGCCGGTGAAATTACCGGGCTCGTTGAGACCGGCATAATGGGCAACCGGCGCCGGATAACGAACAACACCCTTGTGGAAACCATCGACACCCCCCTGTTTGACACACAAAACGACCGTCTTGCCTTCGATTTTGCCTTCACGGCCACTTACCCCATCAACCGTTCGCACCTTGCGGCGGGCTTTATCTACACCTCGGGTACGCGCGAAGCCCGCCTGATCAACACAGAGGGGCTCCCGGCCGATCAGGTAAGGCGCCGGTCTGAAATACTGCTGAACTCCAATTTCGACCAGCAGCGAATTGAGCTTTTTACGCAGAACCAGCTCAGGCTTTCTGATGCCAACACCCTGAACATCCTCGGGCGTACCAGCATACTCCGGCACGATACCCCGGAGCTGAATGCCGACGACCGCGATGAGTTTTTCGCCCAGGTCAGGATTTCCGATCACCACCGTTTCAGCAATGATTTCAGGGCCGGCATCACGCTTGCCGGCGAAGCCTACCATTACGTTTATCTGTTTGCCGAACGGAGTATCGAGAACAACTGGCGGCGTTCAATCCGGCTCATTCCCGAATTCGAATGGCGACCCCTGCACTGGCTTTTGCTGCGGCAGAGGATGCTGCTCAGGGCCAATTATACCGTAGAGGATTTCGAGATCGAAGGTCGCCTCAAAAACGACCAGGCAAGCAGGGAGTTTGCCTTTCAGAGCGACATCAAAGCCGACCTCGACAGCCAGTGGTCGGTAGAAACCGGTGTATCCAGAAATGAACTGCGCATCGGAAGGCTGCTCTGGAAAGAGTTCAAAGAGGTGCCCATCGATACGCTCATCACCTGGGAGGGTTATGCCATGCTTACGCATAACCGCAGCGGGGGAGCCCGGATTTCAGCCGGACTGAGGGGATACCGGAAAATTGACTTCATCCCCATCATCAACCTCACCGCCACCGTTACCGGTCCGGCCGGGCAGGATGTGAACCTGTCGAGAATTGCGCCCGGCAGGCAGATCACCAACCAGTGGGGGCCCGTGGTGGTTGTGATGCTGCCCCTGTACCATCGAAATGAGCTCTACATAAACGGCTGGTGGCAGTTCCAGTCGGTCGGGCAGCGGCTCTATACCGAATATCCCGAAGATTTCAGGGATGCCTTCCTGCGGGCCGAGCGCCGGCGGTCTACCCGTATGTACCCCAACCTGGAGATCAGGACCCGGATTTTCTTCTGAACGGTTTTTTATGGCACCACAGAAAACATTTACTCAACATCTTGATATTCCTGTTCAGTACCATTACCATTTGGTCAGGCATCCGAACTGTAATGCAACCTCTTTATCATCATTGCCATGCGAGCATTAAGGTATACCCCCTCCTATACAGTCCCGGCCAGTGTGATCGCGGGAATTACGCTCGGCGGATTCTGGACCTGGCTCACACCGGTCTACATTTTCATGCTGCTGCCGCTTTTCGAATTTGCGGTCGGGCGGAACCCGCTGAACCTGGATCCTGAGTCGGAGAAAAAAGCCAAAGAGGAGCGGCTATACTCCTGGCTGCTCTGGAGTTACATCCCCCTACAGGCTGGGCTGACCATCTATGCCATTTGGGCCATAACAACCGGTACACTGGCCGGTTACGAAATTGCTGGCATCATCCTTTCGCTGGGCATAAGCAACGGCGGGGTGGGCATAACGGTTGCCCATGAGCTGATCCACCGCTCTTCCCGGTTCGAGCAGATTCTTGGCAGGATACTGCTGATGACCACCTGGTACATGCATTTTGCCATCGAGCATGTGAGGGGGCACCATGTGCATGTGGCCACCGCCGACGATCCCGCCACCGCGCCGCTGGGCACATCCTTTTACCGTTACTGGGTGCGCACCATTCCTGAGCAGTGGATTTCGGCCTGGCGCCTGGAGAAAAAACGACTGAAAAAGCGGAAGTTGCCCGTTTTCGGCATCCACAACGAGATGCTCTGGTTTCTGGCAGCACAGACGGGCTTTACCGTCCTGATCGGTTTCCTGTTCGGGCCGGCCGGGGCCGGGGCGTTCCTGCTGAGTTGTGTGGTGGCATTCAGCCTGCTGGAGGCCGTGAACTACCTGGAACACTACGGCCTTGAGCGGAAATCCGGCGCCGACGGGAAACCGGAAAAAGTGAGCCATGAACACTCCTGGAACAGCGATCACGAGGTGAGCCGCATGTTCCTGTTTGAACTGTCGCGCCACTCCGACCACCATGCCACGGCCTCGCGAAAATACCAGGTGCTGCGTTCGTTCGAAGAGAGCCCGCAGCTGCCCACAGGCTATCCGGGCATGATCATACTGGCGCTCATCCCGCCGGTCTGGTTCGCGGTAATGGATCCCCTGACCAGAAAATATACCGGAAGTACAGGCTGAACCTGTTGCCTGTCGGGCAGATGTCTTATCTTCGAATGATTATTCAGTCTGAAGAACAACCATCGGGTTTACAGGTAACCCGGGTGACATGTAATCAGGTTCGTACCCATTATTAATCTATCATAACAGCAAGCGGCCCATGGAATTTTTAAAAGCACTCGGCATAAGCAGCCTCAATCACGGAACCAGCACCGGCATTCAGAGCTACGGCAGCGACACCAATGAACTGATTACCAGCACCACACCCATCGACGGCAAGGTGATAGGCAAAGTGACGGTAACCACCGCCGATGAATACGAAAAGGTGATCACAACGGCACAGGAGGCCTTTAAGGTCTGGAAGATGGTCCCTGCCCCGAAACGGGGTGAAATTGTGCGTCAGATCGGCGACGAACTGCGGAAACACAAGGAAAATTTGGGCCGCCTGGTTACCTACGAGATGGGCAAGATCTACCAGGAAGGGCTCGGCGAAGTACAGGAGATGATCGACATTTGCGATTTTGCCGTCGGCTTGTCGCGCCAGCTCTACGGGTTCACGATGCATTCCGAGCGGCCGAACCACCGCATGTACGATCAGTACCACCCCCTGGGGCCGGTGGCTGTGATCAGCGCTTTCAATTTTCCGGTTGCCGTTTGGAGCTGGAACGCCATGCTCGCCGCTGTTTGCGGGGATGTGATCATCTGGAAAGCGTCGGAGAAAACCCCGCTCACCGCTGTTGCGTGCCAGAATATCATCCAGAGCGTACTCAGGGATAACGATGTGCCCGAGGGTGTGTTCAACATGATAACCGGCGGACGGGAGGTTGGCGAAATGATGACCTCCGACAGCCGCATCCCGCTCGTTTCGGCCACAGGATCGATCCCCATGGGCAAAAAAGTGGCCCAGGTGGTCGGTGCGCGGCTGGGCAGAACGCTGCTCGAACTCGGCGGGAACAATGCCATCATAATCTCCAACAAGGCGGATGTGGAGATGGCGCTCCGGGCTACGGTATTCGGAGCGGCAGGAACAGCGGGCCAGCGGTGTACATCCACCCGCAGGCTGATCGTTCACGACGACATTTTCGACCAGGTGAAAGAGCGCCTGATCCAGATCTACAAAAGCATAACCATTGGCGACCCCATGGGGGAGGGAATCCTGGTAGGTCCGCTCATTGACAAGGAGGCCGCCGATGCCATGCAGAGTGCCATCAAAAAACTCAGGGCCGAAGGCGGCGAGGTGCTGTTCGGCGGTGAGGTGCTTGAGGGTGCCGGCTTTGAAGGCGGTAATTATGTGCGCCCATGCATCTGTACAGCCGAAAACCATTACGAGATTGTACAGGCCGAAACCTTTGCCCCCATCCTCTATCTGATCCGCTACAAAACCCTCGACGAGGCGATTGGCTATCACAACGGGGTGGTGCAGGGTCTCAGCTCGGCCATCTTTACCCTCGACATGCGCGAGGCCGAAACGTTCATCAGCCATGTGGGATCCGACTGCGGCATCGCCAATGTGAACATCGGCACAAGCGGCGCCGAGATCGGCGGGGCCTTCGGCGGTGAAAAAGAGACCGGCGGCGGACGCGAGTCGGGCTCGGATGCCTGGAAGGTGTACATGCGCCGGCAGACCAATACCATCAACTGGGGATCGGAACTACCGCTGGCACAGGGCATCAGGTTTGACGTTTAACGGATGCCTGGTTCAGGCCAGTGGCAAGGGCAGGAGGTGATGGCCTGATTCCGGACAGCGGCCCGCGGCATTAGGCCTGATGTCCGGTCAGTAGCCCGTGGCAATTGACCTGATTCCGGACAGCGGCCCGCGGCATTAGGCCTGATGTCCGGTCAGTAGCCCGCGGCAATTGACCTGATACCGGTCAGCGGGCAAGTCTCCTGAGCCTCTCCACCATCTCCGGCACAAAATCCCGGTGTTCGGGTTTCATGAGTGTGCTGCGCAGAACGGTTATTTCGCCGGTATCGGTTTCAATTCCGCAATCTGCGGGCAGCAGGGCGGTCGGCATTCGGTACAGGCTCAGGTAGAGGCGTTCCGATGCGGGCGCAGCGGGATCCATCCCCTTTCTGAACACAGCTTTGGAGCATTCGCTCACCTGAGAGGAAAGCCTGCCCCTGGTGAGGGGGGCAAAGATCACGATGTCGAGTTCGGGCCTGCCGATCATGGTGTATTCATCGAGGGAGCCGGCCGCATCTGCGAATTCAAGGGCCGCCATGCGGCACTGCTGCAGGATGGGCCCGAAGCCGGCATCACCTTTCAGCGGAAAGGCCTGCAGTGTCGCCCAGAGCGCGGCTGCCGATGCCCCCGCCCGTGAACACTCCAGGCTGATCTCGCCAAGATGAAGTTCGGCGGAAGTGAAATAGGTGTACGGAGAGTCGTGTTTGTAGAGTTTGCCAACGGATGCATCTCGGAACAGTACGCACCCGCAACCGTAGGGCTGCAGGCCGTGTTTATGCGGATCGATCACGATACTGTCGGCCATTGAAGTGTGTGCCCAGGGGGCGTCATTTAGCATCCCCATGCCCTCAAGCAATTTAAAAAAGCCGCCGTAGGCCGCATCAATGTGAATTCTGATGCCCGCATCCCGGCAGAAACCGGTAAGTTCGTGCAGAGGCTCAACCACGCCGGTTCCCGTTGTGCCCATGGTTACGACCAGGGTACCGATCTCGGGCGCATGTTTACCGAGGAAATCCATATCGGGATACCCGCCGGCGCCCACCGGAATTTTGATGCATCTGAGGCCCAGCACCGCCGATATCCGTTCATGGGTATAATGGGCTGCAGTTGTGCAGGCTATCGCTTTACCGGGATGCAGCAGGCCGGCCACCCAGAGGGCCTCCAGATTGGCAATGGTGCCGCTGCTGCTAAGATGGCCCAGAAAATCATCCCGGTAACCGAACATGGCGGCAAGCCCGCGCACGCACTCCTTCTCCATTTCCGATGTTGGCGGACCGCCGTCGAGGGCGTGGTTGTTTGGGTTGATGGCCATGGCCAGCGCATAGGCAGCCCAGGCGATGCCATGAGGTGGCTTGAGCATCTGCCCGGCATACTCGGGATGCCCGAACGGATAGTTGCCGCCGAGCCTCTCCACCAGCGCGTCCATAATTTCTGTAACCCTGTTCCCTTCCACAGCAAGTGACTGATCTGGTTTCACTCCCGGCCACCCATGTCCGCCAACGTTGAGGTTGTCCAGACCGGATTTGAGCCATTTCAGGTATTCTGAGTACATTACGGTAGTTCTTTAGCTGTGGAAAATCAGACTATTGCTGCAACCTGATTTCTGTTTCTTTATCTGAAAAGGCAAATTCTCCGGGATTATGGACGTCCCGGGCAGACAAAAGATCGCATAATCAGGGTACCGATTGCACTACCCGGGCAGCCTGAACCTGATCATGTTATTGAATATGCTTCTGATCCTGATCCTTTTCAAAAAATAATCTCTGCCAGTTAAGAGGCATTGGCATATCCGTTTACAGCAGTGTAAAGGTAAGCCCGACGGAAAGAACCTGCTTGATCTGCAGCTCTTTTGTGATGTCGTCGTTGTAGACCATCATAAACTGAAAGTTGGTGGTGAGGTAGTTGTTGATACGGGCCGTAAATTCATTATTGAAGGCGACATCGGTACTGCCCAGGGGTTTCTCCGCATTCCAGAAGGTTTCAAGGGTACCGGAATAGAATACATTGGTCCATATCTCCTTTTCCAGTTTGAAAAAGGTGGAAAGGCCGGCCTCGTTCCTGAAGCTCTTCCCGGCATCCAGGCCATAGAAGGTCGACAGGTCTGTGTCGTTTACTATGGTCTGTTTAAGGGCGGCACCGAACTGGGCCTCAAAAAAATCGACCGGTTTATAGGCAATACCGAGCATTTCTGTGATGTAGGCCGGCGACATGAACCTGGAAATAACCACTTCATTATCGGCGTCATAGCCTTTGGCAAACTGGCTCTGAAAACTTCCGCTGAGTACCGCGCTCCATCTTTCGTCGTTGAAAAAATAGTTGAGCTGATTCCTGAAGAGTATCTGGTCGTCACTTTTCCGCATATCCTGCCCTTCAAGTTTCGTCTGTCCATATTTCAGGTTCAGGTTGAAGTCATACCCGATCCGGTTCTTCTTGTAGACTCCGGCAAAAACGGATGACGAGGTGAGGGAGAGTGTATTTGTACCGCCCTGGCTCCAGTTGCGGAACGTGGCCTGGCTTCCGTTAAAAGATGCACGCCAGCTCAAATCCCAGTAGTCTGCGGTATCGGCGGGGGCGGGGGCCTGCGCCTGTACCGTTGCAGCACTTACTGCAAACAGGCCGGCAATAATGAACAAACTTATGGTATATATACTTTTTTTCATTCGATCAGTTCTCCTACACTGGTTTTATTATGATTAATAATTCATAGATCAGCAGCGGGCAAGAGCAAAATAAACCGCATACTGATTGATGATACCGGGATTTATCCGTTCGGGTTATAACGTGTTTAACAGATAGCCGTATCATTGAAGCAGATCACAGAGCTGTACCCTGCATTAACCATACACGCTTAACCGGATTTACCGTTCCGGAATATTGACAGAGTACACAAGGGCTTCAAAGCGGGGTTATTGACATGGATACAAATAATTCAAGAAAGCAGAATTCAGGATTTAGTCAAAACAACACTTTCCGGTAAACCCTCCGCACTGAACATAACTGCAACGTGTTCATCGAGTTTGGTTGGCGAGTTAATGCCGGTGTAGCGGGCCGCGATCGGAAATCGGCGGTGACCCCTGTCAACCAGTACCGCAATCTGCAGATCGCCGGGAACGGTATGATCCATAACCCGGCGCATTGCTTTCAGCATTACAGTTCCACTGAAAAGCACATCATCAACCAGGATCAGGTTTTCGTGGTTTCCGGACAGCTGTGCGGTCTCATCTTTAAGGTTTGTGCCGTCTCTTACTGCCAGCCGCACACATTGCACCCGGCTTCCCGAATGCTTGTTGAGGGCGTCGCACAGGCACCCGGCAAGATTATAGCCGCGAACATCAATGCCAAGAACGGCGAGTTTGTCGGCAGAAGTTACATCCTCAAGGATTTCACAGGCCATTCGGTCAAGGGCCCTTTGAATGCGGGGTGTGTTCATCAAAACGATACCGGCCTGCGGGGCTGCTCGTTCACCCATCACTGGAACATGGCCTTGATGCTGCCCCATGTACGCCGGATGGCCGTTGAGGTGAAGTTAACGGAAGCCTGATCGATATACTGTTCGCTATTGTCGTAGAAAACCGCATAGAGTTCATAAACAACCGGTTCACCTCCGGATGTGGCTTTAAAAACCCCACTATCGCGCCAGGTGTAGGTTCCGGATCCGGAACTGCCGGCAGGCTCGCTGTGGACGGGCATAAAGCTGATATCGTTCAACATTTTACGCTCAATGCGGTAGTGCCTCACATTTTGCTCGCTATCAACGACCCATGTCAGTTGAATGGTATTCTGCGATTGTGCCGGAATTTCGGCATCAAATTTGGTTACTTTAACGCTTCCCGCCCCAATAATAATTGCTGAGACAAGCAATAAAACGGCTTTGTTTTTCAACATACTCATCGTGATGTAACTATTTGACGTAAAATAATCAAAAATTGTAACAATGAAAGCAGTCAGGTAAAATTATTTATATTCAACCGTACCGGATCCGGGGGTAAAAACGGCCATTCCTTGTAACAATGGTGCCGATAAATTCGTGCAGAAGTTAATTCATTCCAGAACCGGCTTTTTGTTCCGGTCCGGATTCATTTTTCCCCGGAACGGCCTCAGAAAAAAAGCGCATGATTTGTGATATTTTACTTAAAAAACTATAGAAACTGCTGTAAATTAAAGTTACTATGAACGTGTTGTACCTAAGAGCGATCACATAAAAAAGAATTGGATATGGCGACCAATAATACACTCAAGCTCATTGCCTTTACCGCGGGCGCATTTCTTGGCGGAGTAATAACCGGCCTGTTGATTTCACCAAAATCTGGTCCGGAAAACCGTAAATGGATATCCGACAACACAGATGAACTGTCCGGCTGGGCAGACCGCAAAGGCCGCGAGTTTAAAACCAAAACGGATGACAAGGTGAGCCACCTTAAAGAGAACGTTAAGAAAAGCGTTAAAAAGACGGTTCCCGATCTTTATGAAGCCACTGAAGATCTGGGCCTTAAAGACGAAGACCTGGCACCAAACGGCAACTGATGCATGAGCGGTTGCTTCATACCGCCTGGGCTGATCTGGCCTTTACGCTTTCGGGGCTCACCACAACAGCGGGCGATCGCCTTGAAATCATTGATCAGGGATGCCTGAACACGGGCAGCGGGCCTGATTTCAGCCTGGCATGCCTGCGAATCGGGGGTATCAGATTATGCGGCAGTGTTGAAATACACCTCCGGGCATCCGACTGGTACCGGCACGGACACCAAAAAGATCCGGCATACAACAACGTGATTCTGCACACCGTACTGGAAGACGATCTCGGCAGGGGTGTTGAATTACAGGATGGAACACACCCGCCTACATTTTGCATAAAACCCTGCCTGAGCCCCTCATTTCTGAGGATGCTCGAGATGGGCAGCAGCAGGGCCATACCCTGCGCAGGTCAGATCAGCTATATCAGCGACGAGGTGATAGAAAAACAGCTGGCAAGTGCCGGCAAAGAGTACTTCGGTGAGAAAACACATAAACTGCTCCAATACTACGACGAGCACCTGACCCTCACCGATGCCTGGAGAAAAATGCTTCTACACGCGCTGTTCGATATACTGGGAGTTCCTGCCAACCGCCAGCCAATGACAGAGCTTCTGAACAGGTTGATGGCCCGCACCTCAGGCGGAAAGGCCGCCGGCACAGGCGAGGCGTTCCGGTTGTCGGGGCTGTACGGAGATACGCCGGGCAGTATGAAGAAGCAGGTTTGGGACCTGAAGGGCTGCAGGCCTGCTTCCTCTCCTCTTGCCCGGATACCCCAGGCCGTATACCTCTACAACCGGATACATGAATTTGATATACGTTCGGTACCGGCCAGAGATCCAGCTGAAAGCTGGAATATGATCTGTGATTACGGCAGCAACCCCGATAGTGCACGCCCGGGAGCCGATACGCTTAAAACCTGTTTTTACACCGCTTTCCTGCCCAGTGCATACATACTCGGAAACCTGGTTCACAGCAGCCGCCTGCAGAAAAGTGCCTATAACCACTGGGAAAGGGCCCGGTTGCCGTTTGCAGGGCAGATCAGCAGGCCCCTTTCAGAGGCCGATGAAAGGTTTGCCGGGCATGCCGGTACGCCCGGGAGCCTGTACCAGTTCCGGAATTTTTGCAGGCAGCGGCGGTGCGATGAATGCGGAATTTTTTCTGCCTTGATATCTGCTTGACTTGCAGATCAAAACTTGATAAATTTGGGGTCTGTCAAGAAATCAGTATTGCCCGGTCGTCTAATGGCAGGACAGCGGGTTTTGGTCCCGTATGTGGGGGTTCGAATCCTCCCCGGGCAACACAATTCACTTTCTGTGTTGTGAGTGCAAAAAGGATGGTCGCAGCAGCGTACATCCTTTTTTTTGCTTTCAACAACCAAGTAGTTCACTAACCATTGGAAAAGCCTTTAGCAATATTCGCTGGTCGTAGCAATATCGCGCTTTCGCGGGCAATAGCCGAGCAATACGGAGCTACCCTCGGAGATGTGACCATAAAGGAATTTTCCGACGGTGAGATTTATGTGAAATTTCAGCAGAGTATACGGGGTTATGACACGTACATTGTGCAGTCTACCCCGCCGCCCAGCAACAACATTATGGAGCTGCTGCTCCTGATTGATGCTGCAAAGAGAGCTTCCTGCGATCGCGTTACAGCGGTGATGCCCTATTTCGGATATGCCCGGCAGGACCGTAAAGACCAGCCCCGCGTATCGATTGCTGCCAAACTGATGGCAAACCTTCTCACCACGGCCGGGGCCGACAGGGTTCTCACCATGGATTTGCACGCGCCCCAGATCCAGGGTTTTTTCGACATCCCTCTCGATCACCTCTATGCCAGCAGTATATTCGTGGACTATTTCGAGCAGAACCCGATCGACGACCTGGTGGTAGTTGCCCCCGATGTGGGAAGCCTGAAAATGGCCAGATCGTATGCCAAAAGGCTGCATGCCGGCCTGGCTTTCGTCGACAAGCGCCGCCCAACCCAGAATGTAGCCGAAGTGATGAACATAATCGGTGAAATAAAGGGTAAAAACATTCTGCTGGTTGATGATCTGATCGATACGGCGGGTACAATTACCAATGCAGCAACCGCACTGCGGGAACGCGGAGCCAGGAACATCATGGCCGCCAGCACCCACCCCATACTGTCCGGGCCGGCCTATCAGCGTATTGAAGATTCGCCGATAGATCTGATGCTGGTTACCGATTCCGTGCCACTGAGCAAACCTTCACGAAAACTGAAGGTGTTGAGCACGGCCGAAATTTTTGCTGATGCAATCCGCAGAATACACACCAACGATTCAATCAGCACCCTTTTTGATGACTAATCCATAATTCCTTTAAACCGATGAAAACACCTGAAACAATAGAGTTTGCAACCGCCGTAAGAACCCCGGGAAGAAAAACAGCGAGTGAACTGAGATTACAAAAATCTGTTCCTGCCGTACTGTACGGCCCTGGTATTGAGAATAATGTGCACTTCGCCGTGTCCGAAATCCAGCTTGAAAAAGTTCTTGCCAGCAAGGATGCCAAATTTATACAGCTCAACCTTGATGGCGGCAAACATGCCAAAGCGATTGTGCGGACGGTAGAATACGACCCCATCACCGACCGCCCGGTGCATGTCGATTTCTATGCGCTCAGCGATAAAGTAAAATTAACCATTACAGTGCCCATCCGCCTTACCGGAACATCGGTTGGTGTTACAGAGGGTGGACGCCTCTATCAGCCGCTTCGCGAGCTTACCATCCGTTGTACCCCCGGTAAAATCCCAGCTGAGTTTATGGTAGATATCACCAAACTCAAAATCGGAGCCACACTCAAGGTGAATTCACTCAAAACCGAGGATATTGATGTAATTACACCCGGAGAACGTACCATTGTAGTTATCCGTCCGCCAAAAGGTGGCATTGGTGGCCTTGGCGAGGATGAAGAAGGCGAAGAGGGTGAGGAAGGTGCTGAAGAAGGTGCCGCGGAAGGTTCTGAAACTTCATCCAAAGAAGGCGATTCCGAATCCACTGAAAATTAAACGCTGTTACTAAAACAGCAAATGAATGCCCATCATCGCAGGCCTGGGAAATATCGGCGCGGAATATGAAGGTACACGGCACAATATCGGTTTTGATATTGTGCGTAGACTTGCCGAAACGTTGTCGGTTGACCTCAGGCCGGGGCCCGGGCCATTTTTGTGCGGAGTGGGCCGGCACCGGGGGAAAAAGACCATTCTGCTTACGCCAACAACCTATATGAACAATAGCGGAAAGGCCATTACCAAAGCCCTGGCCTATTACGGTGTTGCCCCGGAAGACTGCCTGGTATGCTGCGACGACATCAACCTGCCAACCGGCACGATAAGAATGCGCAAAAACGGGGGCTCCGGCGGGCACAACGGCCTAAGCGACATCATCGAAACCATCGGCAGCACTGAATTCCCGCGGCTGCGTTTCGGAATCGGTGATAATTTTTCGAGAGGAAAACAGGCAGATTACGTATTATCCCCCTTTCCCAAAGACGAGCACGACCATGTTGCCGTATCGCTTCACAACGCCCACGACGGTGCCCTCTGTTTTGTGAGGGAAGGAATTGAACAGGCTATGAACAAATACAACGGATAATCATTCACTAACCAACCAATAACAATCACTATGATCAAAACAATTATCTACCTGATTCCGGTAGCCGGGGTTATCGCCCTGCTGTTTACCTACCTGAAGTCAGCCTGGGTTACCAAGCAGGATGTTGGTACCGAGAAAATGGCGCGGATCAGTGCCAACATTGCCGCCGGAGCCATGGCATTCCTGAAAGCGGAATACCGGGTGCTGGCCATTTTTGTGGTATTCATCGCTGTTCTGCTGGGTATACAGGGTTACCTCAATCCCGAAACGTCGTCGCCGCTTATTGCACTCTCCTTTATAGTAGGGGCCCTCTGTTCAGGGCTGGCAGGTTTTATAGGCATGCGCGTGGCAACAAAAGCGAATGTGCGCACCACCCAGGCCGCACGAACCAGCCTCGGAGCCGGCCTTAATGTTGCCTTTAACGGCGGATCTGTAATGGGAATGGGTGTTGTCGGCCTTGGTGTACTCGGCCTTGGCCTGCTTTTCCTGCTCTATACAAATCTGTTCGGTGTTGAGGTGCAGAACATTCAGCAGGTACTCACCGTAATCACCAGCTTCTCCTTCGGGGCCTCATCCATCGCTCTTTTTGCCCGTGTTGGCGGCGGTATTTATACCAAGGCAGCCGACGTTGGTGCCGACCTGGTAGGTAAAGTCGAAGCAGGTATCCCTGAAGATCACCCCCTCAATCCGGCAACCATTGCCGACAACGTAGGTGATAACGTGGGTGATGTGGCCGGTATGGGTGCCGACCTTTTTGAATCCTACGTGGGTTCAATCATCGGAACCATGGTACTGGGTGCCGCATTCATGGGGCTCGGCGGTTTTGAAACCACCAACGCTTTTGGCGGTCTCAACGCGGTTGTACTTCCGCTGGTTCTGGCCGGGGTTGGTATTCTGACCTCCATCATTGGTACCTTTTTCGTTAAGGTAAAAGAAGGCGGCAACCCGCAGACCGCCCTGAACATCGGTGAATTTGTATCCGCTGCAATCATGCTGGTGGCTACATTCTTCATCATCCAGTGGATGATGCCCGCTGAATGGACATTTGGTGGCATCACCTACAATGCCATGGGTGTATTCTGGGCCACCATAATGGGCCTGGTTGCCGGACTTCTGATCGGCCTGATTACCGAGTACTTTACCGGAACCGGTAAAAAGCCGGTCCGCGGCATCGTCGAACAGTCGGTTACCGGCTCCGCAACCAACATTATTGCCGGTCTCGGAGTAGGTATGATCTCAACGGCCATACCCATCCTTATTATCGCCACCGCAATTATGGGAGCCTATCACTTTGCCGGCCTGTATGGTATCGCCATCGCCGCTGTGGGCATGCTCTCCAATACCGGTATCCAGCTGGCTGTTGATGCATACGGTCCTATCTCCGACAATGCGGGCGGTATTGCTGAAATGGCGGAACTGCCCCCGGAAGTGCGTAAACGCACCGACAAACTGGATGCTGTGGGCAACACTACAGCGGCCATCGGAAAAGGATTCGCCATCGGTTCGGCGGCCCTTACAGCGCTTGCTCTTTTTGCCGCGTTCATCACTTCATACAATACGGCCAACCCCGACAGCCTGATAACCGCAATCGATGTGACCTCACCCAGTGTGATGGCCGCACTGTTTGTTGGCGCCATGCTTCCCTACCTGTTCTCGGCCCTGTCGATGCAGGCCGTTGGCCGTGCAGCCATGGCGATGATCGAAGAGGTACGCCGGCAATTCAAAACCATCCCCGAACTTACCGAAGCCCTCAAGGCAATGACCCGTAACCAGGGCAAAGAGATGAGCGAGTGGAGCGTTGACGACCGCAAAATTTTTGATGCGGCCGATGGCAAAGCCGAGTATGCCAAATGCGTTGAAATTTCAACCACCGCATCTATCCGTGAGATGGTTGCACCAGGCCTGCTGGCCGTGGTAGTACCTGTACTGTTCGGGTTTCTGGGCGGACCGCAAATGCTTGGCGGACTGCTTGCCGGTGTTACCGCTTCGGGTGTGCTTCTGGCCCTGTTCCAGTCGAACGCCGGCGGTGCATGGGACAATGCCAAAAAGATGATCGAAGAAGGTGTTGAGATCAACGGTGTGAAGTACGGTAAGGGTTCCGAGCCGCACAAAGCCGCCGTAGTGGGCGATACCGTGGGCGATCCGTTCAAGGATACCTCCGGCCCTTCCCTGAACATACTGATCAAACTGATGGCTGTGGTCGCCCTTGTAATCGCGACCATGATCTGATCCGGGGCTACCCGGGTTGCGGATTCCCCGGGGAAATCCGGATCCAAAATAGCTTTATATTACAGGCCCCGGCTCATACCGGGGCCTTTTTTTTGACCGGAATCCTTTTTCTATATGGACCTTTTTAAACTTCTGTTCGAACACGACATGCTGCTTGACGAGGGTGGCGCGTCACCATCAGGCCGGCCGGCCACACTGGAAGATTTCCTGAAACCGCAATCCACATTTTCCCGGTTCTATTTCAGCGGCACCGTGCTGGGTGAGCGCCTGTTCGGTCTCGACCAGCTTCAGCATTTCAATGAGATCATACAGGGCATCGACAACGCACTGGGTAAACCGATGTACAGTTTAAAAGGCGGAAGGCAGATGCAAGGGCTTCACAGGGTTCTGGAAACTTCGTCTGTGTTCGACGCATTTGTGGTTGCAAACGGGGACCGGGTACCGCCTGTAGATGATCTGCAACTGGGCCTTCAGACCGGTGTGCGGCAGAAACTGCCCCTGCTCAGGTCACTGCTCGGCGAGGGGCACATCATCATATTCATCGAAAAAACCGACAATGGAAACGACCTGCACCTGTTCTCCAGGGAGAATATCTATCCCGCATTCTTCAGGGAACTGAAACCACTTGTGGGGCCCGGTTTCCGGTTCTTCAGTATCAACGGCAAGCGGGCCAAAAGCGACCGGCTTTTTTTCTTCGAAACATGGACACTCGACCGTCCTCCTCATGGTTTTGAAGAGGTGTTTCCCGAAACGGTGCTTTAAATTCACACTCGCCGGGTACCGGAAGCAGCAACCGCTGGAAAAGCCGTAGTTTCAGTTTCAGCTGCCTCACCTTGCAGAGCCTGTAAGAAGTGCGTAAAAAACCTGACAGCATACTTGCATATTCCCGGTGCTGTGCAGTTTCAGCCCGGTTTTCTTGAGAACAGGATGATGCGGGGGCTTTTCAGTTCATCAAACGCATCTCCGCTGTAACTGCCGTATACGGCACAGGTTTTTAGGCCTGCCGCGGCATAGGCTTTACTGAACCATTCCCTGTCGAACAGTTTTACGCGTTCGGTGAACGAAGCCGTACTTCCGGTCCGGTGGTCGGTAAAAGTCATCATCTTTTTCACGAACCCGTCTTCGATTTTCCGCCGGATCGAAAAACCCGTATGGTCGATATGGCCATTTTCGCTTGCACGCAGATTGGAGCGTACCCACTGCGGATTCAGATAGTCCTGCACGAACCAGCCATCCGTAAGCAGCATCAGATGAACATTTTTGAGCACCTGCAGATTATCGTCATCGTGTTCAAAATAACCGAATGAGGTGAAAAGGTTCACAATAGCATTGTACCGGCTGTCGAGGGGTTTACGCATGTCGCCGGTACGGAACAGGGGCCGGTTTCGTGCGACTCGGGCAGCCTTCTCCTGTGCAATCCGGATTGCACGTTCCGACAGGTCCAGGCCGGTAACCCTGAAGCCCTGCTCTGCCAGCTGCAGGGAATGACGGCCCCTGCCACACGCCAGGTCAAGCAGCACCGGTGATGTGGCCGGCTTTACAAGACCTGTAATCAGGTTCACCATCATTTCTGCTTCGTCGTCGTCCCGGCCCGAATAGAGCTTTTCGTAGAGGGGACTGTCGAACCATTCCTCAAACCATTCCATAGATAATAAACTTCAACGTTGTGTGGTGAAACCGGTATAATTATATCGATAAAAAGCAGAAATGTTTATCGGTATCGGTGCGGCTTTTCCTGCCCGGGATATACCTTGCTGTCTTATAATTTTATTTTTACAAAAGTTACGAACTATGATTCAACTATTTGAGAAATATGTAAATAAATTTATTTTGATTAAGTTTTTATGGAACCGCTTCCAACCGGGATTTAATCATCGATACCTATCCACTTAACTAAACCAAGGAATAACATGAAGTATAATTTTACAATACTACTAACCGTGTTTCTCTGCGTATTTCTGGCGGCGGAGTATGTACACGCACAGGGTACCTTACGAGGCGTAGTAACCGATCAGCAGGATGGGCAACCGCTTGTTGGTGCCAACATACTGCTCACCGCGGCAGATGGAAGGACCCGCGGGGCAGGTACAGACCTTGACGGAGTATACGAAGTTCGCAATCTTGCCGCCGGCCTGTACAGTGCACGCGTATCGTATGTCGGTTATACTGATGTAAGGATCACCGATATCACTATTGTGAGCGGGCAGACAGAAACCCTGAACGTAAGCATGGCACCCGGTTTAAGCCTGAACCCGGTTGTTTTTTCCGCATCACGGGTGGAGGAGAATATTCTGGATGCTCCTGTTACCATTGAGCGGATGGACGTAATCGCAATCAACAATACACCATCTGATAACTACTACAAGTCGATCGGCAACCTGAAGGGCATCGATATTACCACCAGCAGCATCAATTTTCAGATCCTGAACGCCCGTGGATTCAGCTCTACGGGTAACACACGCATGGTTCAGATGATTGATGGCATGGATACCCAGGCGCCCGCGCTGAACTTTCCCATCGGGAACCTGAACGGACCATCTGAACTGGATGTGGAAAGCCTGGAATTTATACCGGGATCTGCTTCGGCCCTGTACGGACCCAACGCCATGAACGGGGTGCTGCTTCTGAACAGCAAAAACCCGTTTGCCTATCCCGGATTGAGTGTATTCGTACGATCGGGCTTCAACCACATAGGCGGAAATGAAGACCTGGGCGAACCCGGCTCGGCACAGCCCATGTTTGAAACATCCTTCCGGTATGCGCATGTATTCGATAACCGTTTTGCGTTTAAGGCCAACTTTTCATACATGCGGGCCGACGACTGGAGAGGGATTAACTACAGCGACAAAAATGCCAACCTTCAGGGCAACCTGAGTGTGAATCCGGCTTACGATGGTGTTCACCTGTTTGGAGACGACGGCTCTTTCAACATTGGCCTTTTGGCATTCAGCAGTGATTTTATACAGTCTTTCAGTGCTGCCACCGGGCTTCCCGTACCACTCGCGCAGCAGTA
>RECM01000059.1 GCA_007694035.1 Balneolaceae bacterium | reverse complement strand
GACAGCAATTTCCACAAAGAGAACAAGGTAAATGTGATGTCGAACTGGAAACTCAGGCTCGACAAGCAAAACAGCATCAGTTTTAAAAACCTGTTTAATCAGATCGGGGAAAATGAAACCATAATCCGCAATGGTTTTGATTTTATTCAGCGGCCAGACGATAATCTGCGAAATTACATGCTGGGTTACCGCAGCCGGACAATTTATACCGGCCAGATTGAAGGTATTCACGATATCAACCAGAAAAATTCCCTGCGCTGGGTGGCAGGGGGTGGTTTCCTTCGGGAAGAGGAGCCCGATCTCCGTAGATTCAGGACCTTTCGCTCGCAACAGGAACCCGATGCAAACTTCAGCATGCAGATGCCGCCCTCATCCAACCTGTTCGATACAGGCCGGTATTTCGGTGATCTGAACGAGTATTCGCTGAACCATGGTGCCGATTACACCCGGTTTTTCAGTGGCAGCCTGGCTTCAGTAAAGGCCGGTTACCTTGTCGACTACCGCGACAGGGATTTTTCTTCGAGGTATATGTCGTACCTGTACCCCGGATTTTTTGATCCCAATATTCGCGAAGACCTGATCAGGCTGCCCCTTGGGGAAATTTTTAACAGGGACAATGTGCGCAATATGAACGGGTTTGTGCTGGAAGAAGGAACACGTCCCATCGACTCATATACCGCATCGAGCCTGACTACTGCCGGGTATATATCGGCCGAGATCCCGATGAGCAGAGTTACGGTAATTACAGGGATCAGAATTGAAAATAATGTGCAGAAACTGAATAGCCGGGACGATTTTGAAGACATTACGGTAAACAATCCGATATTGTCATACCTGCCTTTTTTTAACTCAACATACCGGATTAAAGATGGAACGCAGTTACGGCTGGCATACGGGCGTACTATCAACCGGCCGGAATTCAGGGAACTGGCACCGTTTGTGTTCTATGACTACAAAATGGATGCGGGCCGTGCCGGAAATCCCGGTTTGAGACATGCAACCATCGATAATGTTGACCTGAGGCTTGAACTGTATCCGCGTTTGGGAGAGACCATCACCCTTGGTGCTTTCTTCAAATACTTTGATTCGCCGATAGAAAACAAGACCACCGTAACAACCGAAAGCCCGCAGTTCAGTTACATCAATGCCGATTATGCGATCAGTTATGGTGTTGAACTTGAGATCAGAAAATCTTTTATCGGTCTTACGGACAGTGAATTTCTGGACCGGTTTTCAGTGAATGCGAACGGATCCCTGATATTCACCAAAGTGGACCTTGGCGGAGGTGCTGTAGCCCAGGAACAGGTGCGGCCGCTGCAGGGTCAGTCGCCGTATATCATCAATTCGGCGATCTATTACGATGACCAGAAGAACGGATTTGCCACCAGTATTGTGTACAACATAATCGGGCCGCGCATCTTTTCGGTTGGCGACGTACTGTTTCCATCCATTTATGAAATGCCCAGGCACAGTATCGATATTTCAATGATGAAAAAAATCGGCTCCCATACCACACTGAAAGCAGGGATACAGGATCTGTTAAATGCGCCGAATCGGTTTTACCAGGATTCAAACCGGAATGATAAAATCGAAAGCGGTACCGACCATCCTATTGTTACCTACCGGGGCGGGCAGCTGGTAAATATCACCTTTACCTATAATTTTGGGATGTAAATGCCGGAATCACAGAATCGGCCCGATCCCGGTTTTACCGGTATCAGCCCTGTAAGCCATTCACGGTCGCTACGTATTCCACTTCCTTTTCCTTATGAAACCGGCGGGATTACTATCGGCAAAAAAAAGCCGTTCCGATAAAAATCAGAACGGCTGTGTTAATGTGCCCTGGACTGGACTCGAACCAGCACGCCGTTTCCAGCACTACCCCCTCAAGATAGCGTGTCTACCAATTCCACCACCAGGGCATTTGGGTAGCCTCAAATATAATGAGTTTTTACGTTCAGAGAAAATGCAGGCCGAATGATTTTTCAGTTTTTGCGTTTCTCTTCCTCTTTGTCTTTTTCGTCGATGATCTCGAAATCGGCATCCTCAATCTGCTCGAGGTTTTTCCGGGCCTGTGCACGGTTATCGCCGGTTGGGCTTCCCTGCCGCGATGAGTACTTCTGATAATAGAAACGGGTGTTTGTTTTGGCCCCGGGTTTCGGGAAGAGCATTCTCCTGACGATGATTACGCACAGGTAAACAAATAATAAGATGAAGATGATTCTCAGCATAATTAACGCGGCGTTATATAGATACGATTACTACGTAATGGTTCACGAAATATTTGATCCTCAATATACGTGAGATGATCTTCCTGATTAACAAAATCTACCTCGCTGGCGTTTATGATAAGGATGGGCGACCGGTCGTAATGATGGAAAAAGTGGTTATAGGCATCGTTCAGCTCCGACAGATAGTCGCTTGAAATATGTTTTTCGTAGCTGCGGCCCCGCTGGCGGATGTTGTCCTGCAGGCGGTCGACCGTGCACTGTATAAAAATGACCAGGTCGGGCTTGGCCGAAATACCGCTCATTATGCTGTAGATGCGGTCGTAAAGTGCCATCTCGTCGTCGCTTAGGTTCAGCCTGGCAAAAATGCGGTCTTTGTCGAACAGGTAATCGGAGATCACCATCTGCTGGAACAGGTCTTTGCTCAGCAGGTGTTGCTGCTGCTGAAACCTGCTGGCCAGAAAGGCGAGCTGGGTCTGGAAGGCATAGCGCTCACGGTCGGCGTAAAATTTCGGCAGAAAAGGATTGTCCTCAAACTCTTCGAGAACAAGCCTTCCGGAATGGCGTTCGGCTAGCAGTTGTGCCAGCGACGTTTTGCCCGCACCGATCACACCTTCAATGGCAATAAAATCGTAGGAATTCATGGGTGGAAACTACCAATTCACGGTGCTTTTAGAAACAGAAATTTTCGGTGCCGCATCAATTAATTCACCGATTGGCATCCTGGTTTCCGGATCGGTGAATCCGGGAAGCAGATCCCGCAGCGGATAAAGTACAAAAAGACGGTTCCGGTACTCCGGATGGGGGATTTTCAGACCGTCGCGGTCATACAGAAGATCTCCATAGACAATGATGTCGAGGTCGATCAGGCGGTTCGACCACCTGGCTTTTGTCATGTCCCTGCCCAGGGTTTTCTCGAATTCCTTTAAACTGGTCAGAAGTTCGTGCGGCGGCAGGCTGGTATGGATCAGGGCTGCGGCGTTCAGGAACTCCCTGTCGGCAATGCCAACGGGTTCGGAGGTATAGATTCCGGAAAACCGGGCCGGCTTTTCCGAGAGGCCGGCCAGAAAAGCCCGCGCCTGCCTGAACGATAAAGCCGTATCGCCGAGATTGGCGCCAAGGCCGATTATGGTCTTTTCCATGCGTTCACAATCTCGGTATAATCGACCGGTGTGCCAATATCAGGGCTGTATTTACGCACGGTTACAGTCAGGTTGTCGATGGAGGCAAAATTGCGAAGTATCTGCGCGCCGATCCTGGTCGCCAGCGTTTCGATGAGATTTACCGGGGGACCGTTCATCACGCTCCCGGCAATATCGGCAAGTTTTCCGTAGTCGATACTCCGGCCAACATCATCGGCCGAAACGGCTGCAGTACTGTCGTATTCCAGCTCTATATCGACCTCAAACCGGTTGCCGGTAATGCGTTCACCGGCAAATACCCCGTGCGGGGCATGGTAGCGCAGTCCTTTTACCCGTAGCAGAGCCATTTCAGAGGCTTGCCAGCTCTATTTTGTGCTGGATGTCTTTGATGATGCGCTGGTGTTTGGAGCTGTCTTTCAGGCGCTCCTCAACCGTGGTTATGGCATGGATTACCGTAGAGTGATCGCGCCCGCCAAACTGCAGCCCGATTGATTTCAGGCTCGATTTGGTCATTTTCTTTGACAGGTACATCGCGATCTGCCTGGCTTCCACTATCTCCTGCTTGCGGGTTTTTTCCCGCACCTTGTTGGTATCGATACCAAAGTAATCACACACATGGTTCTGGATGGTATCGATGTTGATGTGAGCCTTGTTCTCCTTGATCATGTCTTTGAGAACACGTTTGGCCATTGGCAGGTCGATTACATCGATATTCTGCAGTGAGGAGGTGGCAAGCAGCTTTATGATGGCCCCTTCCAGGTCGCGAATGCTCGATTTGAAGTTGTGGGCGATGAATTCGAAGATTTCGTGGTCGAATTCAATACCGTTGTCGGCGGCCTTGTGCTCCAGAATAGCGTAACGGGTTTCGTAATCCGGCATCTGCAGGTCTGTGGTAAGCCCCCAATTGAAACGGGATATGAGCCTTTCTTCAATGTCGGGGATGTCTTTGGGCGCACGGTCGCTGCTCAGAATGATCTGTTTGCCGTCCTGGTGCAGGGTATTGAAGATGTGAAAGAACTCCTCCTGGGTTTTCTCCTTGCCCGATATAAACTGGATGTCGTCAACAATCAAAACATCGATGGTACGGTAGAACATCGAAAACTCACTGGCCCGGTTGTTCCGGATAGCGTGTACGAAGTCGTTGGTGAAGGTCTCCGACGAAAGGTACAGTATCGATTTTTCGTCGCCGAAGTCCTGTTTGATTTTGTTGCCGATACTTTGGGTCAGGTGGGTTTTGCCGAGCCCCACTCCGCCGTAAATAAAAAGCGGGTTGAATGAGTTTTTGCCCGGGTTTTCGGCAATGGCGATGGCTGCAGACCGGGCCAGCCGGTTACAGTCGCCCTCAATGAACCGTTCAAACACATAGTTTGAGTTCAGATTGGAATCGACCCTGCGCTTTTGAAGCCCGGGTATCACGAACGGATTTTGTATCTGGCCGGGATTGTAATCCGGGTAGGTGGGAATGGAATATTCCCGCTGCGGCGGTACCGGTCGCTGTGGCAGCCTTACCGACCTGTTTTGTTCATATGAGTCATCCGATTTTTCCAAAACAACAGAGTACTGGAGTTTACCTTCAGGCCCGATTACCTTTGCAATGGTCGACCGGAGCATATTGTAGTAGTGCTCCTCGAGCCACTCATACCAGAATTGTGAAGGTACCTGTATGGTAAGAATATTGTTCTCAAGTTTTACCGGTTTTATGGGTTCGAACCAGGATTTAAACTTTTGATAGTTAATGTTGTCTTTAATTATTTGCAGGCATTTTTGCCAGGTTACCTGAGCTAAATCTTCACTCAACGCTATTTCCTCCGATATTACACAAAGTTGTTTTCCTTACATCATATAATGTTAGTGTTTTTTAATTTTTTTACGGAACACCCGTTAGTTATCCACAGAGAGCAATAGTTGCCGGCACAATTCGGTGTGCTAAAATCAGCATTTCTCAGGTGGAAGTCAAAAGAAGATGAACGGCCTTGCACACAAGTTATCCACACTACGACAAAACACTCAAACCTATGATGGGCAATGGGTTATTTAATTTCCCGGAAAATAATTTTTATTTGACCGCAGATGGGGAATGCTAATATTTACTGTAAGAAGCATGATTTTCCGGGTGAGGGAGGCAACTGAATAAAACTTTTCCACAAGTTATTCACATTGTAGCATGTGTGAATTAAGCATTTTCGGTCAGACACTGATATCAGGTTATCAGCCAACGACTTATTGAGAATTTCAGACTTTTTCAGCGGTAATTCCCGGAAACCTGTCATGGTAATATCTGAAGAAAAGGAAGTGAGCTGACCCGGATTTGCCGGGCTGAAAAATCCGTGGTATTAGCAAGTATCATTCATAAGACCGGCTTAACGCACCGGTACCGCCCTGATGAATCGCGGCTTGTTGCTGTAGTCGGTTAACAGGCATGCATCCCATTGTGGCAGATCGAAAATCCTGATCAGGTCAGGAGCATAAAATTCGCTCAATTCAGCAAAAAGTATTCCGCCCGGCTGTAACCATTTTTCGGCCAGTATTCTGAGTGATGTGTAAACCTGAACGATATCGGCATGGAAAAGTGCAACAGACGGCTCAAATT
>RECM01000135.1 GCA_007694035.1 Balneolaceae bacterium | reverse complement strand
ATTGTAGATCGTATGTATGCCAATAAGGCGGTTTGACAGAAGGTTTTTAGCGGTGTCTTACTTAAACGGGCTCACAAGTAATTGCACCCATAAATATAAATAACTGGCGAAAGTGACCGGCGTAAATGGGATCAGTCCCGCCAGGATTCAGTATACCAGACAGTGAGTGATTTGTAGTTATACTGCGTACTGTAGTTTCTATACTACCTGATAAAATAAAAGCCCGCTGTTTGTTTACAGCGGGCTTTTTCGCCGGAGGTAAATTTATTCTCCGGCCGGTTTACATATGTTGAAGATTACACTACAGGGCCGTCTCAATCTTCTCGTAATCATATCCCTCAGCTTTGCTCATTTCCTGGGCGGTGAGCGTGAGCAGGATACCGTAGATTACTTTTGAACTGACATCAGCAATGGTGTAGGTAATATGCCGGCCAACAACAGCCGTTTCTGTGAGTGCCGGTTCGAGTGAAAGGCTGAAAAGGTAAGGCATCAGGTATGCACCCGGATACAGCATCCAGGATACCAGGAAGAGAACCCAGATATAGCCGAGATATTTTTGGGCCTGTGCTGGCGCACCTTCCTTGCCTTCATCAATCACCCGCTTCATCAGAATGAGGATGTGTACAAAAAACAGGGTAGAGATTGTTCCCCAGATGAAGAAAGTAACCGGGCTGGTCACTTCATAATACTGGCCGACATAACCCGTCAGAATCATGGCTGCACCTGAAAACCAGAACTGATTTCTCACAGAGCTGAAATTGCTTTTTGTGAGGGTAACAACAAAAAGAATCTGGAACAGAAGCATCGGTACATCGATCAGCCAGTTGAGGTAGCGGTAGCCGTTGTTGAACAGGTCACTGCTGTCGGCCAGCTTGTAGGTGGCCGATCCGGGATCGAACGACAGGGATCCCGTCCAGTTCTGCTGCTGTACAAGAAGCAGAAGGAATGCGGATACCATAACCACAACGGAAAGTACAGATGATGTGCGGTATTTGGGTGCTACCGTTTTGATGGTGAGGATGAAATAGAACAGTGCGGCCAGCATAATGGCGTAACCGAGGGTTAAAACGTGGGCCGACATCTGATAGGCCATTTCGGAATACCCGGTCAGGGATCCGACATAGTTCTCAAAAGTGGCATTGCCTAGATTATTCATAGAGTATGTATTTGTTAGGTAGTTGATTTGGCTTTTAGATCTGACAGCCGTTAATGCTTTAATAACATGACAGATGCCTAAACCATCTGATACCTTTTTTCGTTTATTTTGAGATGAAAAAAATGGAGTTTTTCCCCGCCAGATGTACAACCACTTTCCTAACTCATTGTGGGCGAATATGATAAAATTAATTCGCTGATTAAATCGAAATATTACTATAGCCCTGGCTGCATTTATTCAGAATGAAAAACTAATACTATGTTTACAGTTAACTGGGAAAATGGGAAAGTAAATAGAATATTATCTAAGATATTGTCTGCGATAGTGATACGCAGGCATTGCCGATTGATCCGTTATTGTTGCAGGCAAACAGAATGCCGCGATATGCAGCAAAACGCAGTAACAGCTTTCGGCAAGGGTGATTTTTAGGCAGGAATGAATTTTATCCAAAAAATAAAGCCACCCTCATGTGTGAGGATGGCTTTGGGGGACGTTGATCGTCCGGATTATTCAGGTTTGGAAAGTTCTTAGCTGAAAGAAAGTGTGCCTCTCAATTTGTTGAAGAAGTTTCTGATTAATTTTTGAAGTCTGCAGATAAAATCGCCGTGATATCTGTCAAAATTGTGCAGTTGTTTGTTCGAATAGCGTGTTGAAGCGTTCATAGCCACTCCGTAGTTATAATGTTGTCTGATACCTGTTGCGCTGTTGATACAAGTAGCAGGATGGTGATTGTTCTTATTACGTACGTAATATAATCCTTATGTACGGATTAGAAAAGTAAAAGTTCCGCAAAATCGTTAAATATTTACCGGAAAACCGCTTTTTTGCCCGTTTTTCACAAGGTGATTAAAACCCTGTATTTACGTTAGCACTGTAGTCCGCCAGATCCTCGTCGGGCGGGAGTACACCAAAAACCCTTCGGAAATACTCGTTCAAATCGCGCCTGTCGATATCGGCCCCGTTTACATCGCGGTAAAAAGTAACCATCTGCCCGTTTTCCTTTTTGAGGTGAAATGTGAAAACATGGCTGTCGAAATCGCCTCTCCATCCGAAAAGGCTGCCGAATCGCAGGTCATGAAACAGTATGGCGTCCTGCTCTTCATGTACCTGGAAAAAACCTTTTGAAAACCAGAGCAGCTGTTTTACAGGTTCATCATCCAGGTAGGGATCAAGTTTGCCGGCATTCGAGGGGATGTATGTGAATTCGATGGCATCCCGGTCGAAAAGCGAAAAATAGCCCTCATAAAATCCATCTTCAGTTTTTGCAAGGCCCCGCCAGAATATGGTCTGCAGGGGGGCGGGAAACGTCATTAGCTCTTCGTAGGCTATTTCCTGCCTGTCGAGCTGGGTTTTGAACACGTTGTGTATATAGAGTTTGATGAACACCGTCAGAATGAGGTAACCGGTACTGAGGCCAATGCCCAGATACGCCCAGAACCGCCGCCGGTCGGATGTTCTGTGGTAAAACATTGCTGTGATAGTGCACACAAGAAAAGGCAGCGTGTAGAGCGGATCGATGATGAAAATGGTATTCAGTTCAAAACCGTAGTTGCTGATCGGGTTGAAAAGCTGTGTGCCATACCCGGTAAAGAGATCAAGCAGGGGATGGGTTAACAGGCTCCAGAAAGCAAGATGGGTCCAGCCACGGAAGGATGCCTCGCCGGTTCCGTGTATGCGGGTGATGATCCAGGCCAGAATGGGCGCGGCGATAAACGGGAAGAAAACCGAGTGCGAAAAACCGCGGTGTACCGAAAGGTATGAAACCGGGTCCATGAACAGGCCGAACACCACATCCAGATCGGGAATTGTACCGGCAACCGCTCCCCAGAGCATCGCTTTGTTACCTACCTTCCGCCCGAGTACGAGCTCGCCGACTGCCGCGCCGAGTGTGATCTGTGTAAGTGAATCCATTAGAGATTATTTCCGGTTATCTGCTCGATTTCGTTCGTTGTTTCTTGTGGTTCAACAACATCAGGCAAACAGTCGGAAGTTCCCTGATGTGTTGACGAAAACCTCAGCCACACATTTACCGGATTTGCTTTTGCCGATTATATTGGTACCCGGGTACTGAAGGAGAACGCACATCTGTAGCGCATATTTTTATACATCACAGGCTAGTATGAATTCCCGGCAGTAATTTTACAAATCCCGGTTGCTGCCGCTACGAAATGCCTCCCCAACATGTTTCAATGCAGCTTTTTACTGAGAGATTAAAACGATCTCTTCGTATTCAAGGTCGATCTCGTCGAGCAGGGGACCGGCAATGCGTTCGATATGGTCTTCGCTGAAGCGGTCGAGCCCCGGAATACCGATAAATACGGTTTCACTTTGCGGGTCGTGGGTTATGCGCCAGGTTTTGGCATCAAATGCTTTGGCAAGCAGGCCGGCAATACGGTTGAGTTCTTCGTCGGTTGAGGTGTTCATAGTTGTTTTGAAGGCAATGTACAGAATTAACAGAAAAGAGGGAATGAACAAGTGAACAATAGAACAATAGAACAATAGAACAAGTGAACAATTGAACCGCGAAGTGGAGTCGAAGGGCGCAATTTCGGGCGCAAGCAATTCAATGTCAAGAGCGCAACGAAGCACCATAAACCCGTCATGGTGAGCGCAACGAAGCGAAGCGGAGTGTAGTCGAACCACGAACCACGAACCACGAACCACGTGGCTCACTGGGCCAGATGTGCCCAAAGGCACGATCTATACTGGATTTCAATCATTTTCGCGGGATTGCATCCCACGACGTCCTTCGACTTCGCCCTTCGACTACAGCCTGCTGCGCAGGCTTGCGCCCTTCGTCTCCGCTCCGCTGCGCTCAGGCCATACTCAGGGCTGCGCTCTGGATGACGTTTGATAACTTGTAACGTTCTGCGCAGGGGTTCAATGCAGTAGAGTTTCTGATGAAACTCTGAAACAGGTCTGTTATATTGGGCGGATGGAAAATCGGCCACATACAGCAAGGCTGGTATCCGTATCGAATATTTTGAAATGTGCTGAATAATCAAGTGAAACCATGAACAAACTGATCTCAACCCTTCAGGCGCTCACATCAAAAAAGGAGCGGACCATCATCGGCCTGATGTCGGGAACTTCCATCGACGGCCTCGACATTGCGTTGTGTAAAATCAGAGGGTCGGGAGCCGGTACTGAAGCCAGGGTAGAGGCGTTCACCTCGATGGGGTACGATTCTGAAACCCTGAGGCTGCTGCGGGCCATAGCTTTCCGTGATGCGATCTCGCAAACCGATCTGGCCATTGCAAATGATTATCTTGGACGTCTTTACGCCAGGTTCATAATGGATGCCATAACAGGGTGGGGCCTGCAGTCATCGTCGGTCGATGCCATTGCCAGCCATGGTCAGACCGTTTTTCATGCCCCCACCAGGCTGCACGGCCGGCCGGGCTACCCGAATGCGACGCTGCAGATAGTGGACGGTGATCACATCGCCTGGCATACCGGTATTCTTACCGTTTGCGACTTCAGGCAGAAGCATGTGGCTGCCGGCGGGGAAGGCGCCCCGCTTGCCGCATACGGCGACTGGCTGCTCTTCAGCAAACCGGGTGTGAACCGGGTTATGCTCAATATCGGCGGTATTGCCAATTTTACCTGGCTTCCGGGCCGGGAGACCGGCAACGCACCTTTCAGCCTCGACACAGGCCCGGGCAACACCCTGATCGATGCGGCGATCCGGGAGCATTTTTCGCCGATGACCTACGATGAGGGCGGCAGGATCGGTACATCCGGCCTGGTACGCAACGACCTGCTTGGAATACTGAAACAGCACCCGTACTTCCGAAAAGAGCCGCCCAAAACCTGCGGCCCGGAGGATTTTGACCTTGATTTCATCAAACGGTCCGTTCAGGAGTCAGGGCCGGTTTCACCTGCCGACCTCGTGGCTACGCTCACGGCTTTCACGGCCGAAACGATTGCCGCAACGGTAAAAGCCTACACCTCTCCCGGGGAGGTTAATGAACTGCATGTAAGCGGCGGCGGTGTTCACAATCAGTTTCTGATGTCGCTTCTGGCCGGCCTGCTGCCCGGGTACAAGGTGGCATCCTCGTCGGAGATTGGTCTGGACCCCGACAGCAAAGAGGCGCTCATCTTTGCTGTACTGGCGAATGAAACGCTTGTCGGTGAGGGAGTGCCGTTCGAGGTGCAGGGTGCAGGCATGAGAAAACTCAGCCTGGGCAAAATCTGCCTGCCCTGGTGATTAGGTTTCAGGCGGATCAACCGGACCGTACACAGCAATTATATGTGCGACCGGCCTGTTTTTTATGCACACTGAGTGAGGATTTGCCCGTAAAACCGGAAATTGTGAAACCCGGATACTTTCACAATTTCTTAACAACTTTTATTGGTTTTTTGGAATGGTTATCCCCATTTTTAAAAGCCTGATTCAACCCATTCAAAAGAACGGAAACCGGCCGGTTTTTTTCCATCCCAACGGTCACATAAAAGGATAAAGCAATGAGTAAAAACGGATCCAGTAACGACAGTCTTCCTAAAAACGGATTTTCACGCAGGGATTTTTTAAAAACCGGAGCACTGTCCGGACTGTTTATCGGTACGGGTGGTATGCTTGGCTGTGCCAAAACTTCCGTGCGCGATTATACAGGCCGGGCCAAAAATATAATTTTTCTGGTCAGCGACGGCATGAGCACCGGTACGCTTACCATGGCCGACTCCATGCTGAGGCGCCGCGACGGCCGGCCATCCAACTGGATCAGGCTGTATGAGGAGGGACGCGTAACGCGCGGGCTCATGGATATGGCTTCGGCAAACAGCATTGTTACCGATTCTGCTGCAGCCGCCTCA
>RECM01000045.1 GCA_007694035.1 Balneolaceae bacterium | reverse complement strand
GCCTTATCCCCACTTCTGCCTTCCGCCTTTTGCGTTTTGCCTCACTTTTGCCTGTTACTCCCCCGTCTCCCGCCAGATCCACTCCAGATAATCACTGCTGCCAAAACCAATGGGCATGGCAACAATGCACGGTACATCGTAACTGTGCAGCTCTTTCACCCTGGCCTCCAGTTCCCCGAGCCTGTTCCGCGTGGTTTTGGCGATCAGCACGGTCTCCTGGTCCTGAACCACCTTGCCCTCCCACCGGTAAATCGACTCCATTCCGTCTACAATGTTGGCACAGGCGGCCAGCTTATCGTCTATAAGGGCCTGACCGATCAGCCGCGCTTCGTCTATTCCGGAGGTGGTGATGTAAACGAAATAACAGGTACTGTCGGAAAACGGCATACGAACTCCCGGTTTGTTCCAGATTACTCATTATCACCAGTCAGAATACGAATTTTGGAGGACTGTTTGAATGTTTTGCCACGTGTTTAACCGCCCCGAAGCAATGAAGGTCAGCTCCCGCTGCATCATACGCCGTTAACCTTGCCACGCCCTTTGATTCCAAACGCGGAAAGCCGTATTTTTCCAAGCTATCACTATAACAGAAAATTGTTTATTTGCCGGTCCATGCGAGAGTGGTGAAATTGGTAGACACGCCAGATTTAGGATCTGGTGCCCGAAACGGCTTGGGGGTTCGAGTCCCCCCTCTCGCACTACCCAAATAGATGTGCCCCATTTAAATCAGGATCATTATTCGTGGACATTTCAGTGCAGGACATTACGTCGGTCGACAAGGAAATCACCATCAAAGCCGGTGATGAAGACCTTGCCCCAAAATTCGACAAAGCCCTGCGGTCTTACCGCAAAAAAATAAATATGCCCGGTTTCCGGCCCGGAACCGCGCCCATGTCCATCGTACGTAAACGGTTCGGCAAGGAGATCGAATCCGAACAGATCAACGCTTTCATCCAGGAAGTATTCGAGAAGGAGATCATCCCGAAACACAATCCGGTAGGTGAACCCCGTGTCGACAAGATGGATTTCGAGAATGGAAACCTTGAAGTGAAGATCAAAATCGGTGTTAAGCCCGAATTCGATCCGGTGGACGTCAGCACCCTAACCGTCGACAAAATGGTGTATGATGTGACTGACGAGGATGTGGATAAGGAGGTCGAATTCGCCCGTAAACGCCACAGCGAGCTGGTCGAAACCGAAGATCCCGCCTCCGGTGAGTCGGTTGTTGTGGTCGATGCCATAAAACTGGACGACGCCGGCGAACCCGTGCCCGGAGATACCGACGAAAACAAGGAACTCGACCTGGCCTCAGATGAGAATGCCGAATTCCGCGATGCCCTCAAAGGGAAAAAAGCCGGGGATGAAACCACGGTCACGTTCGGCGATGGCGACGATAAAGAGACCTTTAAACTGGTTCTGAAGACCGTTAAAAAGCGTGTCGAACCGGAACTGGATGAGGAATTCTTCAAAAAAGCCAGCAACAACCGGCACTCCACGCTCGAAGAATACCGCAGCTATCTCAAAAGCTCCGTGCAGGACTATTTCGACCAGGCATCAAACGATATGGTTCGCGACCGCATCGTGGAGACAGTCATCGAAGCGCACGATTTTGAAGTACCAGAGGTGATTGTTGAGCAGATACTCAACAACCAGCTCAGGGGAATGGCCCAGAAGAACAACGACCAGCTGCCCGAGGGCTTCAATGTGGAAGAGTTCATGCAGAATTCACGTCCGAACGCTATTCTGGAAGCCAAATGGATGTTCATCGCATCCGCCTATCTGGAAAAATTCGAAGACCTGGAACTTAAACCCGAAGACGTCGATTCATTTATGCAGAGTGAAGCCGCCAAATACGGGCTTTCAGTTGAAATGATAAAAAATTATTATGCCTCGTCGCCGGAACAACTCGAAAACCTTCGTAATACAATAAAAACGGATAAACTTTTCAAAAAGCTGACTGATGACATCGGCACGAACGAGCTGAGCCGTGACGATTATAAAGAGAAATACAGCAAGAAAAACAATTAGACCTTACAGGATATTCTTATGAGCAACTGGAAACAGCCTATTTTCGACAGCACCGCCTTTCAGCAGCTTGCTGATGTACACAGCAACCTCATCCCGATGGTCATCGAAACCACAAGCAGGGGAGAGCGTGCCTACGACATCTACTCACGCCTGCTCAAGGACAGGATCGTGATTATGGGTACCCCGGTCAACGATTCCGTTGCCGCAAATATCGTAGCCCAGATGCTTTTCCTGGAGTCTGAGGACCCCGAAAAAGACATCAACCTCTACATCAACAGCCCCGGCGGCGTGGTTTCATCGGGCCTTGCGATCTACGACACCATGCAATATGTGCGCTGCAATGTGGCCACAACCTGCATCGGTATGGCCGCATCGATGGGTGCGGTTCTGCTTACGGCCGGAGAAAAAGGCAAACGCGCCGTACTTCCCAATGCCCGTGTTATGATTCACCAGCCATTGGGCGGTGTTCAGGGCCAGGCCAGCGATATCGAGATCGAAGCCAGGGAAATACTGCGCATCAAAAACAGCCTGAGCAATATCCTGGCAAAACACACCGGCCGCACCCTCGAGGAAATTACCCGCGACTCCGACCGGAACAAATGGATGGATGCCAACGAAACAAAAGAATACGGCCTTGTCGACCGCGTACTTGAACGTTCGACAGGAAAAGACATTAAATCAGAGTAGATATTGGGAAGCAGATAACAGGAAGCAGAAGGCAAAAAGCAGAAGGCAGAAGTGAGGCAAAAGGCCGGTCTCATGTCTTGCGTCTCATGTCTTGTATCTTGTGTCTTGCGTCTTGCGTCTCACTACTCACTACTCACTACTCAATACTAAATTTCGATGAGCGATAAAGGAAAAAAGACGATACACTGCTCGTTCTGCGGGCGGGCAAGCCACCAGGTAAACAGTATGGTGGCAGGGCCCGATGTGTACATCTGCGACTACTGTATCGCCGATGCTTCCGGTATTGTGAAGAACGATCTGAGTAATCGTACATCCAAGCGCAAAACAAGCCAGGAACAGGATATTCCCAAGCCCCTGGAGATCAAGGCCCGCCTCGATGAGTATGTGATTGGTCAGGATTTTGCAAAGAAAACGCTGTCGGTAGCCGTTTACAATCACTATAAGCGGATTTCGGGAAGCGGCCTGGAGGTAATGGAAGATACCGAGATCGATAAAAGCAACATCCTTCTGCTTGGACCCACCGGTTCGGGAAAGACGCTGCTCGCCAGTACGCTCGCACGGCTGATCGATGTGCCGTTCACGATTGCCGATGCCACCGCACTGACAGAAGCCGGCTATGTAGGCGAGGATGTGGAGAGTATACTGTCTAACCTGCTTCAGGCTGCCGACTATGATGTTGATCGTGCCGAAAAGGGCATCATCTACATCGATGAGATCGACAAGGTTGCCCGCAAGGGCGATAACCCCTCCATTACCCGTGATGTATCGGGAGAGGGTGTGCAGCAGGCACTGCTGAAAATACTGGAAGGTTCCGTGGCCAACGTACCGCCGAAGGGAGGCCGCAAACACCCTGAGCAGAGCTTCATCAAAATCAACACCAGAAATATCCTGTTTATCTGTGGTGGTGCGTTCGACGGGCTCAACGATATCGTCTCCCGCAGAATGTCGATCAGTTCCATGGGATTCCATTCCATCGACCAGGTTAAATACGACAAGAACGATCCTGAAATTTTCACGCATGTGGAGCCCGAAGACCTTCAGAAATTCGGCCTCATCCCCGAGCTTATCGGCCGTCTGCCCGTAATTTCCGGCTTGCATTCACTTGATGAATCTGCACTCATCGACATACTCGTGAAACCGAAGAACGCCATTATCAAGCAGTACCAGCGTCTTTTCCAGATGGAGGGCGTAGAACTGGCATTTGAGGATGAGGCCCTGAAAAGCATCGTCAAAAAAGCCATTCTCCGCAAAACAGGGGCACGCGGGCTGAAGTCCATCCTCGAGCGCTCCATGCTCGACATCATGTTCACCCTGCCCAGCATGCGCAACATCGAGCGGTGCGTTATCAGCAAACACACCATCGAAGATTACGCCCCGCCCGTCTACGAAAAACGGAAAGCCTCGGCCTGAGATACCGATTTTGGGTGGTGACAACGACGGTGGTGGCAGTATGTTTCGAATTAGGGAACAAGTGAACAAGTGAACAAGTGAACATTTGAACGGCGAAGTGCCGGCCCCTCAACGTCATGCTGAGCGCAGCCCTGAGCGGAGTCGAAGGGCGAAGTCGAAGCACCTGGGCCCAGCGGAAGCTGGGCTCCCCAGGGATAAATACACCGCAATCGTACACTTTAAACTGAGCCATCCCGAGCCCTCTCCCCGAATTCTGCAATTTGCACGTTCCCCCGGGTAACAAATTGATTCTTGTGTAAGCTGCCCCTCCGGCTCAGTTGCACTGAGCCACATGCTTCGACTTCGCCCTTCGACTTCGCCCTTCGACTACAGCCTGCTGCGCAGGCTTGAGCTCAGGACTGCGCCCTTCGACTGCGGCTTTCACTTCGCTCAGCCTGCGCTCAGTACATGCTCAGGCCTGCGCTCTGCATGACGTACCCCCCCCTCTCTCCCCACTTCTGCCTTCTGCTTTTTGCCTTTTGCTCCCTTTGCTCCCTGCCTCATTCCCAATAATGGTTATATTATGTAACTAATATTTACAATCACTGCCCAGAGGTCTTACCAATGAATCTCTCCTTCAGATCGTACCAGGTAAAGTATGTGCTTGTTTTCATGCTGCTGCTGGTTGTTACCGGTTCGTTCATCTACAACCATTATCTGATCAACCAGATCAGGGAAAAAGAGCGCTCCAGCGTTGAGCTGTGGGCCAAAGCGATAGAATACCAGAGCAGTGAACTGTACCCCGAAACGCGGCGGCGCATCGACCTGATGCGCAATGAGATTATGAACGAAGCCATGGTTTCTCCCGCCCGGAAACAGCGCTGGTCCGACATACTCGACCGCGCCGAGTCTGATCTGGCCAATTCTGCCCTCGATTTTGTGGCCTCCGAACTGATCATCAAAGACCGTTTTGAAATCCCCTCGCTGGTGGTCGATGAAAACGGACAGATTCTGCACGCCCACAACATCCGCGAAAGCGACCTCGACAGCGACATCATCCGGACCCTGGCCATGATCAACGAACCGATTCAGATTGTGATCGGCGACGAGAATATACAGCAGCGACAGTTTGTCTATTACGGGGAGAGTGGCACTATCCGCGCCCTGCGTTACTATCCCTATGTTCAGTTCGGGCTGCTCACCCTCTTTCTGGGCATAGGCTATGCCAGCCTGTCGAGCATCAAGCGGAACGAACAGTCGAAACTCTGGGTGGGTATGGCCAAGGAGTCGGCCCATCAGCTCGGTACACCGCTCTCGAGCCTGCTCGGTTGGATCGCGCTGCTCAAGGATGGCATCAACGATACCGATATGCTGAAAATAACGCATGAGCTGGAAAAGGATGTGCAGCGCCTGCAGAGCATCGCCGAACGGTTCAACAAAATCGGCTCATCGCCTGAACTTAAACCACAGCGGCTCGGGCCTGTTCTGGAAAATGTAACCGAGTATATGGAAAGGCGGCTCCCCCAGATCAGCAGCCACATCCGTTTTGAGAAGGATATCGAAACGGCGTCGCGGGTTAAAATGAATTCCGAACTGCTGAGCTGGGCCATCGAAAACCTGCTGAAAAATGCGATCGATGCCATCGAACCGGAGAAGGGTGATGCCTCGGTGGGCATCCGTTCAAGAACCGAAGAAGACAGCGTGATTATTGATGTGGTTGACACCGGCCGCGGGATCGAGAAAAAAAACTTTAAGGAAGTGTTCAACCCCGGTTTCAGTACCAAAAAAAGGGGATGGGGACTGGGGCTTAGCCTGAGCCGGAGAATTGTGAAAGACTACCACAAGGGCGAGATATTTGTGCATAAATCG
>RECM01000142.1 GCA_007694035.1 Balneolaceae bacterium | reverse complement strand
CACTACTCACTACTCCTAACATGATATGCCCGACATCCTGAACAAAATAGTAATCCAAACCCATGAAGATCTTACCCGCAAAAAGAAGAAGACTGCGTCGGGCGACTTCAAAAGCTTTGAGGACTACCAGCGGGTTCGTAAAAGCCTGCGGGATGCACTGAGCAGCGGCGAAGATGTGCGTATTATTGCCGAAATCAAGAAAGCATCTCCATCCAAAGGGCTGATACGGGAGGATTTCAGGCCGGAATGGATCGCCGAATGTTATATGAATGCCGGTGCAGCGGCAATCTCCGTACTTACTGATGAACCTTTCTTCAGGGGATCGCTGGAGTACCTCAGGGCAGTATCGCGCATGGCGGATGTGCCCGTGCTGCGCAAGGATTTCATCGTCGATTTCTATCAAATTCCGGAGGCCAGGGCCTACGGAGCTGATGCGATCCTGCTTATAGCCACCATTCTGGATCCTGTTCTGCTCATGGAACTGCACCATGCAGCCGAAGAAGAGGGCCTTCAGTGCCTGGTTGAATGCTACGACGCAGATGACCTCCTGAAGATTGATTTCAGCCAGGTCAGTATTTACGGCGTGAATAACCGTGACCTGAAAACGTTCAATGTTTCACTGCATCAGGGCGTGGATCTTCTGCTGAAAGCACCGAATGGTGTGGTAAAGGTGTCGGAAAGCGGGATTACTTCCCGCAGAGATCTTGATTATCTTGCACGTAATAATATTCACGCCGCACTAATCGGCGAACATTTAATGCGGCAGCCACATCCGGGCAATGCCCTGAATGAGCTCCTTAAACCGGGCAACCCGAAAATTGAAACATAAAATAATGGGCTAAATAACCCGTAATGCCATGAGTAATAAAAAACTCGAGTTTCGTCCTGCGCAAAACGATGATTACCGTACGCGCATTAAAATCTGCGGTATAACCAAACTGGATGATGCCAGGTTCGCCTCAGGAGCTATGGCCGACTATCTCGGATTCATCTTTTCTGACAAAAGTGCCCGCTATGTTGAGCCCGATGTGGCCAGGGAGATAATCTCCTGGATTGAAGGACCCGAAACCGTCGGGGTTTTTGTCGACCACCCGGCCGATGATGTGAACGATATTATCGAAAAAACCGGCATCCACTATGTGCAGCTTCACGGGAATGAACCGCCGGAGTACTGCGCTCTTATGGACCGCCCCATCATTAAGGCTTTCAGGGTAAAAGCGGACATGTCGGAGCAGGATATACTGGAAATGATCAAACCGTATGAACGAACGGTCGAGTTCTTCTTGTTCGATTCTTTTGATGAGGCACAGCACGGAGGTACCGGCAAGCAGTTCGACTGGAATATTGTGAGGGAAGTGAGCAAAATATACCCGGTTTTCCTGGCCGGCGGAATCGGCACTCTGAATGTTCGCCGGGCAATCAGGCTCGTTGAACCGTATGCGGTCGACATCAGCAGCAGCCTTGAGATGGCACCGGGTATAAAGGATTTCGATAAAATGAATGAGTTTTTTGACGAAATGAGGGAAATCTGGGATGAACAGGAGACGGATGCTCAGTAACCGGGCAATAATCGCATTTCCGGGTAAGTATCCGGGAATCGCACAGTTTTTTAACGTTTGAACCAATTAACAGATGAAATACGATGCACCAACAAAACAGGGCTACTTTGGAAAATTCGGGGGCAAGTTTGTTCCTGAAATCCTTATTCCTGCCCTGGAGGAACTTGAAACAGCCTACGACAGCACGATTGATGACCCGGGTTTCCAGCAGGATTACCGGTACCACCTGAAGGAGTTTGTTGGCCGGCCCACGGCCCTCACTTTTGCAGAAAGGCTCACTGCCCACTACGGCAAGGCGAAAATCTACCTGAAAAGGGAAGACCTCTGCCATACCGGCGCCCACAAGATCAATAATACGGTCGGTCAGGTGCTTCTGGCGATCAGGATGGGCAAAAAGCGGATCATTGCGGAGACCGGTGCCGGACAGCATGGTGTGGCTACAGCTACCGTTTGCGCCAAATTCGGATTGGAATGCATTGTATACATGGGCGCTGAAGATATGGAGCGCCAGAAACTCAATGTAGACCGGATGCGGCTGCTTGGCGCGGATGTGAGATCGGTAACCAGCGGGTCACAAACCCTGAAGGATGCCACCAATGAGGCCATCCGCGACTGGGTAACCAATGTTCACAATACGTTCTACATAATCGGATCGGTAGTAGGACCGCATCCCTATCCGCGCATGACACGTGATTTTCACCGCATTATCGGTATTGAGACCCGTGAGCAGCTGTTTGCCAAAGAACAACGCGGACCGGATTATGTACTGGCCTGCGTTGGCGGCGGTTCAAACGCAATCGGTATTTTCCATCCTTTTATCGAAGATGAAAAAGTGAAGCTGATCGGTATAGAAGCCGCAGGTTTTGGTGTTGACAGCGGTAAAACCGCAGCCACGTTCACCAAAGGGCGTCCGGGAATTCTGCACGGATCCATGAGCTATCTGTTGCAAACCGGTGAGGGGCAGATCGAACTGGCCCATTCAGTAAGCGCGGGACTTGACTACCCCGGAGTCGGGCCAGAGCACTCCTATCTGCATGATATCGGCCGGGTACAATACGTGCCCGTAACCGACGATGAAGCCATGGAAAGCCTTAAGCTGGTCTCAAGGCTCGAGGGCATCATACCTGCCATTGAAACAGCCCATGCGTTCGCATGGCTCGACAAACTGATGCCACAGACTTCCGCCGATGAGCTGGTTGTTCTGAACTGCTCGGGCAGAGGCGACAAAGATATGGGAACCATTTCGAAATACCTTTAAACAGGTACAATATGATGATCACGATATCCAAAATCCCATATCCTCTGTTCCATGGTTCAATGTTCATTGTTCTTGATTCTTGATTCTTGATTCTTGATTCTCATAATAATTCTAACCAATTAATTTATTCTGTTGAACACCAATAACTTGATGACTGAAAATAATCCATCAATATCCGTGGCATCTCCACAATCAGACCGTCTCGGACGAGTATTTAAAAACCGAAAAGCAGACCAGAAGTTGATGAGCCTGTTCATCACTGCAGGCTATCCGCATCCGGATGAAACCGTTGATCTGGTGCTCGGTTTTGAAAAGTCCGGAGCTGATATCATTGAGCTCGGGATGCCATTCAGCGATCCGCTGGCCGACGGGCCCACCATTCAGCATTCCAGTGAAGTGGCCCTGGCGAACGGTATCACCATGGATAAGATATTCGACATGGTAATCCGGATCAGGGAAGCATCAGAGATTCCAATAGTACTGATGGGCTACATCAATCCGGTTTTCAATTACGGAATTGAGCGGTTTTTCAAAAGAGCGGCAGAGTGCGGGGCCGATGGTGTAATACTGCCGGATGTGCCTGTTGAAGAATCAGGATACGCCGATGAATACGCCAAACGTTATGGTGTTCCAATTATCTGTCTTGTGGCTCCAAATACGGGCGATGAGCGGATGCAGTTGATCGATCAGAAATCAAACGGTTTCGTCTATTGCGTTTCAATTGCAGGCGTAACCGGTACCCGTGATGATTCTGAAGTAAGCAGTTCGGTGGATACATTCATTCAACGTGTAAACCGTAAAATCAAAAAGAACCCGGTAATGATCGGTTTTGGCATCCGCAATCACGAAAGTGCAATGGCCATATCAAAACATGTAGACGGATTTATTGTTGGCAGCGCCCTTATTGACAACATCCGCTCACATTATCCCGAAAAAGGATGGAAAGATTCTCTGTTTGAATTCGTTAAAGAACTGAAGCACGGCAAATGACCTTGACTGCTCTCTTCGAAGTGACGGTTGCAATCAACTTTGCCTGCAATTTAGTATTATGAATGCATCATCAGTATAAATGTGAACATAACAATGCTGGGCAGTACGCAAATCACATATAAGTCACCATAATTATCACAGCGATTTATAATAACATCATAATCAACAGCAACCAGGTTATATCGGGCTGTTACAAGAAACGGATAACCTAAAATCTCTACCGGCCATCATGCGATACGCTTCTTTTTTACTCATTTTATTTTCGCTCCCATTTCTGTACTCCTGCGATAACGATTACAAACCGGCGGCGCGGGGAGCAAACTCCGAAATACTCGTGGTTATGGACACCACGCAATGGAACAGTGCCACCTATGTTGCCCTTCAGGAGACCTTTGGCAATATGATACTGACCATGCCGCGGCCTCAGCCGCGTTTTGACCTTCGATTTACTGGAATCCGCACCAATCGTGATTTCGAGAATATCAAGCGGCACAAGAATGTGATTATTGTGGCCACCATCGATGAGGAAACAATCGTGGGGCAGCTCATGCGGGGTATTCTCAGCGAAGACATCAAAGAGAGGATCCGCAGCGGGCAGAATTTCGCTTTCCCGCTTCGCGACCGATGGTACCGCGATCAGTGGGTACTGTTTCTCTCAGAAAACTCTGACGAGGAACTTGCCAGCAGAATCATCAACGCAGAACAACGCCTGGTGTCGAGCCTGGAACAGGTTGAACTGCAGCGCTGGACCTCAGAAGTATACCGGCGCGGTGACCAGCCCGAAGTATCAGCCCAGCTTTGGGATAATTACGGCTGGACAATGCGTGTTCAGCACGATTACAATATTGGAGCCGATACCGTCGGGTTTGTGTCGATGCGGCGCTATCTGCCGGATAACGACCGCTGGATATGGATATCATGGAAAGATGACGTACGAAATATAGACCATATCGATGAACAGTGGATCAATGCCCGCCGCGACAGCCTGCTCAAACGGCACATACGCGGTTCGAGGGACGACTCACATGTGATGACCGATTACCGCAGGCCAATTCAGACCCGCAATACCACCATCAACAATAAATACACATGGGAGACCCAGGGCATCTGGCGGATGCATGGAGATGCCATGGCCGGCCCGTTCATCAACTACACCATGTATGATGAGGATCTGAACCGTCTGTATATGGTCGAATATGCACAGTTTTCACCGCGGTTCCCTCAGCGGGATTTCCTCTACCAGTTCAAATCCATGATCAGGACCTTCCGCTCCGATTCAACATTCGACATAAACACCTACCCGGATTTTGATCCATTCACCCAGGTTATTTCAGACTGAGACCGATTGGATGCCCGACATCACTTTTTGAAGGATGCGCTGGATGAGCGCAGAGAGCTGGGCCGATTCCGGGAGCTGCGAACCGTTCCCGCCCGGGGCGATATACTCAATTTCAGCAGCAACGACTACCTTAGCCTTGCGTCACATCCCGCACTCAGGTCGGCTGCCATAAGCTATACGGAGATGTACGGTACCGGGTCTACCGCATCGCGGCTAATAAGTGGCAATTATGGCTGGCATGAGCAGCTTGAAACACGGCTGGCCGGTTTTTTCGGGCATGAGGCGGCACTGCTTTTCAATTCCGGTTACCAGGCCAACATCAGTATCATTCAGGCACTGGCGAACCGCGACACCGTACTGCTGTACGACCGGCTGAACCATAACAGCCTGATACAGGGCGCGCGCCTGAGCGGGGCAAAACTGCTGCGTTATAACCACTGTGATACCGGACACCTACAGGAACTGCTGGCCAGGGAGGATGTGCGGTCGGCACCAAGGCGCATTATTGTAAGCGAATCTGTATTCAGTATGGATGGTGACCGGGCACCCGTCGATTCTCTTATAAATCTGGCCAGGGAAAACAGTGCCTTGCTCATGATTGATGAGGCCCATGCAATTGGCATAGCCGGTGACGAAGGGCAGGGGCTGGCAGGACGCAGGGATGGAATCGATATCTATCTGGCCACCTTCGGCAAGGCCGCCGGCGGTTTCGGGGCATTTGTTTGCTGCAGCCGGCTGATGCGCGACTATCTGATCAATTTCGCATCCGGATTTATCTACACCACCGCATTGCCACCGGCAGTTACTGGGGCCGCAGCCGCGGCACTTGACCTTTTCCCGCAGCTCTCCGCTGAGCGCGAACATGTGCGTAATTGTTCGGAGCAGCTGATCGCCGGACTTAATAAGGCCGGTATTGATACCCTTGCATCCGACTCACACATTGTACCTGTAATGGTAGGGGATGAACAAGTAACACTTGCCCTGTCGGACGCGCTCCGGGTACAGGGCATGCATGTAGTGGCCATCCGGCCGCCGACCGTATCTGAGGGGAAATGCCGGCTGCGGATTTCCCTCACAGCTAATCACTCAGCCGGTGATATCTCACGACTAATTAACGCTATTGAGAACTGGTTCCATGAAAATCAGTGAAGTCCATTTCTACCACGGGTGGGGGTTTGATGCCAATCTGTGGAAAGGCTGGATCCGTCAGGCCTCATTTTCACGCTATCATCTTTACGACAGGGGTTATACCGGAAATCCGCTTGATTCACAGGATTTTCGCGACGATTCGGAAATAAGAATCCTTGTCTCACATTCTTTCGGACTTCATTTTATTCCGGAGGATGTGATCCGGCAGGCAGATCTTGTAGTGATTCTCGGGGGGTTCGACCATTTCCATCCTGAGGGTGACCGGGCATCACATAAAAAACTCTCACGGATGATCAACCGTTTCAGTGAAATGCCATTGACTGTAATGGCCGATTTTTATACCAACTGCATGTACCCGGAAAAACGTGTAATTAGCAGCCCTGGTAAGCTCAATCTTGACCTGCTGGGGGATGATCTCAGGCTTTTGAATTTCAGCAGGCTTAAGACGGCAGATGTATTGAAAGACAAACCGGTACTGCTCTTCCACGGCAGGGACGATATCATTGTACCTGCAGCCCAATCCGCTGTATTGCATTCACTTCTGCCTGGATCACGGCTCATAGAATTCAGCCGGGCAGGGCATATGATACCGGTAACGCACCGGGATTTGATCTACAGGAACATGCCGGACACCGCTTATCCGGTAAGAATTCAATTATGATTTAATTCGTGCAAAGAATCCCTATTTTTGGGCATGAGTAATCACACCATTAATGCCCATAAGAGAGTAATCCGGGCTTTTTCAGAAAAATCAGACAGTTATTCAACCTGGGCAAAATTCCAGAAAGAAGCTGCCGTTTGCCTTTCCGGCTGGCTTCCGGAACACGTTAACGGGCCGGTACTCGAAGCAGGTGCCGGAACCGGACTTTTTACACGTTTTCTCTCAGCGAAGTATCCGACTGTACCGATTCTTATTACCGATGCCTCCGAGGAAATGCTGATGGCCTGCAGGAATGAATTGAACAGTTCACTTAAAGGTGAGGCCGATCGCGGAAGCGAAAAAAAACCGGCCCAGGCTGCGTCAGTACATCATTTAATGATCGGCGAACTTCACCATGAACATGCAAATAACGGGTTTGGTTTGAAAAACGGCATCAAACCGGGACTCCGTTTCGCCGTCTACAATCCTGAAGAGGAGGGACCAATCCCCGGAAAATATGATCTGGTTGCATCAGCACTCACCGCCCAGTGGTTCAGTGATTTCAATACAGGCTTAGCCGTGCTTGCCGGGTCGGTATCTGAAGGGGGCCACATCATTCTTTCATACCTGACTAACACAAGTTTCCCTGAGTGGGCAGGAAAATGTAACGATTTGGATATCCCTTTTACAGCGAACCGGTTACCCGATGAAGGCAGTGGCGGCGACGTGCTCAGATCACTCGGTTTTCAGGTCAGGAGTGATCATATACGTATGCAGATCGGCTACCGGTCGGCGCTCGATTTTTTCAGGAGCCTGAAATTCACGGGCGCATCAACACAACTCGGTGGAATTAGAAACAGTGCATCGGATATGAAGCGGCTCATATCAGCAATGAACCAACCGGCTGGCAAAGATAGCCAGCTCGGAAACATTGCTATAACGTACGGCCTGGATATAGTAGCTGGTATTAAAACAGATCAACCAGACATTATTTAACAGTCAATGGACAGCTTTTTTATCAGCGGAACAGATACCGGCATAGGCAAAACACTTATATCTGCAATGTTGCTGCTGGCTTCCGGGGGGAGGTACTGGAAACCGGTGCAGAGCGGCACCATCGAGGGTACCGATACCGAAACTGTTCGCAAACTGACCGGACTTGGTGACGGGCATTTCGAAAAGGAAAGCTATATGCTTGAACAACCGTTATCACCTCATTTATCTGCTCAAATAGACAATAATCATATACATATCGGAACTATTTTAGCTGATTATGAGAACATTCAGACCCGAGGCCGGAAACATGCGAATGCGGATACGGATGCAGTTGCGGATACCATAGATTATAATTCACTTCCTCTTAAGTCTTTTATTATTGAGGGCGCCGGCGGTTTATTGGTGCCACTCAATGAAAATGATCTCGTAATTGACCTTATCGCAGAAATCGGCATACCCGTTATCCTCACAAGCCGGAGTACACTTGGAACCATAAATCACACACTGCTAAGCCTTGAGGCCCTGAGATCGAGAAACGTGCCGGTTGCAGGAGTTGTAATGAGCGGTCCTTTCAATCCGGAAAATAAAAAGGCAATAGAAACATATGGCAGGGTGAAAGTACTGGCAGAAATTCCGGTATTGTCTGAAATTGTTAAACCGGATCTGTTGCTGTTCGGATCCCGGATGTTGGATGCACTTCGGACGTAAGATGTACATGAACCGGTACAAGTTGCCGGGCAGCATTCTGCCAATTTAATTCAGAGAATCATTTCTGGATGGATTACGGCATGATAGATCAACGAGGGGATGGAGTGAAAAATGGCCGAATGGTTTGGAAGGAGTTCAATTTCAGGCTGATTGTTATAAACATATTTTACTTTACATAATATAAATTATAGAACTTTTATATATATCTGATGGGTATGGCATAGTGCATTCCTGCCGGTTGCCGGGTTGCCGGCAGTTCCGTTCGCTTCCGGAAGTGATCACGCTCGTGCATCACTCCCGGACCTGTCAGCCCTTCAAGGGCCTTTCATACTCAGTGTTGCAAGTTTGCGGTTGTACATCAGGAACAGACCCATAACAATTCCCCACTGCACAAAGCATGTTGCGACCGAATATGGATTGAACGGATTGTACCAGGAATCAGGTGCAAATTCGAAAGCACTTCTCAGTATCCACCATCCCAGCAGTATCACTACTTCTACCGGGATCACATATTTAATGATGAAATCAAACACCCTGTTCAGGCGAATATCCTGATCAGTGACATTGATCAGTTTGGTCCTGAACTCCATAACATCATATTTTATAAGACAATAAGCGATAAAAGAACCGGAAATCATAAGCCCCAGACCCCATACAAAGTCCTGATTGGCAAAGAATTCGAGCGACATAGCCGATGGCAGCCCCATTATAAAGCCGGTTGAACAGATAATAATTGTGGCCAGACGCCGGGAAATGCCCATATCGACAAATAATTTGGTTGCCAGTTCTATCATTGAGATGAGCGAACTGAAGGCTGCAAAGGTTAAAGCCAGAAAAAACATAATGGCAAAGGCCCTTCCGCCCGGAATTTCCAGAAATAGCTGCGGCATCCATATAAAGGTCAACCCTGTAGAAGCCGGCCCGGAGGTTTTCATCACTTCGAGAATTTCCGGGTTAGTCATCTGCTGAGCCCCGAGAATGGCAAATACTGTCGCAAATATGGTGATAGCCGCCCAGAGAGAAACCATATTATTACCGATCCCGGTCTGAAATGCGCTTTTCACAACACCATCGTTGCGCCTCATATAAACGGCATATGTAAGAATAAGCCCCCAACCTGCGCCTGTATCCCAGGCGTTCTGGGTAAGTGCCTCCAGCCAGACCGTTGGCTGCCCGAGCGACGACCAGTCGGGAGTAAACAGATAGGCGATTCCCTCATAACTTCCGGGAAGCGTAATGGCCCTGATCCCGGATACAAGCAGGATAAGCAACAATGTCGGGATCAGTATCATATTCACCCGTTCTATTGCCCGGATACCGTTTATCACAATAAAACCGGCCACAGCAATGGCAATGAAGTGAAACAGCGATGGCAGCATGCTGCCCTGGAAGGAATCCCATATCATCATGGCCCCTGCCACATCGCCCGGCAGCGGATTTGATGCCGTGGTCAGAAAGTAGTAAATGCACCAGCCCGTAACTACACTGTAATAAAACATGATAGCCGTGGCAACAAACCCGATAAAGGCGCCCATCCAGGCAAATTTTTCACCAATAAGTTTCACAAATGCCCCGATCGTGCCCCTTCGGGCGGCCCGCCCGATGGCATACTCGGCTATTATGAGTGGAATTGACCACATGAACAGGGCAATCACCCAGGCGATTATGAATGCCCCCGCCCCGTCGTCGGTGCCGTTCTGTGCCGCTATACGGGGAAAGCGCCAGATGTTTCCCGTTCCTACGGCAATGCCTAGCACACTTAATATCAATCCCAGCCGGCTTTTGAACACCGGACGCGTGATGTCGGTTCCTCTCATACGAATAATATGAAGTTTATATTATTGTTGATCAATCAGTTATAGTATTTATCAAGGTATTTTATAACATATCGGACTCCGAAATAAACCCGGTACTACAGCGTTATTTCAACCTGACCAAAAATAAGTGCCTGCCATATCTGACGTACTGAAAAGTTTCACTTACCGGGTATTTGTCACTTTCGTGTCACAAATTTGCGTATATACTTCTTTTACAGTGGCAGCATCGTTATTTTTGGACTTTTGCCCGTTACCGGCTTCATTTCCGAATGCGGTATAACTACCTAATTTAAAGCTGAAATGCAACGAGATCATAAGACGATAAACCGGCTGCTCGCAGGCCTGATTTTTGCTATTGCGTTCATAATCTATTTTTTGACTATAGCACCAACGGCAAGTTTCTGGGATCCGTCAGAACGTATCGCCTCGGCTCACACACTGCAGATTCCCCACCCTCCCGGGGCCCCCTTCTACCTGCTTCTGGGCCGCCTTTTTGCCATGTTCATGCCTACAGAGTATGTGTCTCTCAGCATCAATATGATGAGTGCGATCTCCTCTGCACTCACTGTGATGCTACTCTATCTGATAGTTGTACGGCTCATCCGCGTCATCAAAGGACATCCAGATACTTATAGTGTATACGACCGGTTCGCAATGTACTCCGGTGCGGCAATAGGCGCCCTCGCATTTTCAGTGTCCGACAGCCACTGGTTCGTCAGTGTGGAGGCAGAAACCTACGCGATGTCTCTTTTCTTTACTGCCCTTGTAGTCTGGCTCAGCCTACGCTGGGCAGAGATTCATGATAAACCGGGCAACGAGCGGTACCTGGTGTTGATTACGTTCCTCTTTGGTATCGCGTTTGGTATCCACCTGCTGAACCTTCTGGCCATATTTTTCGTGGGCCTGATCGTCTACTTCCGGAAATTTGAATTCAGTATCCTTTCTTTTCTGGTGGCCAGTGCCGCTACAATTGGTGCATTTCTGCTGATTTTCCCGTTTACCATTATTCAGTTGCCCACGCTGGCCGGTCAATTTTCGTTCCTTACCGGCGGACTGCTCGGGCCTGTAGCCTTTTTTATGCTGGTGGTTGGTCTTTTGGCATTCGGGCTCTATTACACGCAGGTTCGCGGATACCGGATCATGAACCTGCTGCTGTTGAGTTATACCTGTATACTGATCGGTTTTTCCAGTTACACCCTGATCTACGTCAGATCTATGACCAACCCGCCGATTGATCAGAATAACCCCGACAATGTTGACAGGTTCATCAGTTACATGAAGCGTGAACAGTACGGCCAGGCTCCGCTGTTCACCGGTAACAGTTTTAATAACGAGATCGGCGACATCGACCGGAGATCCACCAAATTTTTCCCGCGCCGGCATTCTCCTGACGCTCGCCACAAGGAAAAGTACGCTGAATACAGCAGTGACTGGTCTTATTTCTGGAACTACCAGATCGGGCATATGTATTTCAGGTATTTTAACTGGAACTTCATAGGGCGAAGCAGTGATGTGCAGGATACGCCCTCGCTGTTGCGGTATGCGTTCAGTTCCGATCCGCCCCATGCTGATAATCCCGCCCACAACAACTACTGGTACCTGCCTTTTCTCCTGGGTTTCCTTGGCCTGTTGTACCACTTTAGTACAGACTGGAAGCGGGCTTTCAGCGTACTCGTTTTATTTGTTGCAACAGGTATCGCTATCGTTATATTCCTCAACCAGACCCCGTTTCAACCCCGTGAACGCGATTACTCTTATATAGGAAGCTTCTTCGCCTTCAGCATCTGGATCGGTATGGGCGCAAGTGGCCTGCTTTTCATGCTCAGGGAGCTGTTGAAAGAAAAGCTGCCCGTCGCAATCGGAATAGCTGCTCTGTTACTTATCCTGGTGCCCGGTCGCATGATGCAGCAGAACTGGTTTGATCACGACCGCAGTAATAACTATGTGGCACCTGATTATGCGTACAACCTGCTCAATTCGGTCGCACCCTACGGAATCCTTTTTACCAATGGCGACAACGACACATTCCCGCTCTGGTACCTTCAGGAAGTAAAAGGCATACGTACCGATGTCAGGATCGTTTGCCTGAGTCTGCTCAATACCGACTGGTATATCGATCAGATGAAGAACCGATGGAACCATGATGCCCCACCCGTTCCCATATCTCTCACCGATGATGAGATCAGCCGGGTTGAAGACAAGTACCGTTTCCAGAGGGCAACTGATTTCTGGAGGCCCCGCGAAATCTCGGTACCCGTCGATAAAGACTATCTGCGCTCCATCTTTGAGGAACCTGCAATCGGTGAGGCTGGCGACATATCATCGCAGCTGGTAACCGGGCCGGAGGCATTCCGGCCTGAAGGAGTATATTTGCCTGATCTCGGCTTCGGTTTACCGGTTGACGCTCTCGACGATGAGGTTCGTTGGTTCTATGAAGGAAATATGCTTGCCCGCGATTCCGAAGGTAATCCGATTTACTATACCCGTGTTCAGGATGACCTTGTACTCGACATCATTAAGACAAACAACTGGGTGCGCCCCATCTATTTCGCCATCACCGTATCGCGCGATGCCCAGCTCAGTCTTGCGCCCTATCTGCGTCTTGAGGGCAAAGCATTCAGACTGGTTCCGGTGAGAAGTGACGTGAACTACGGCCTTCTTGACCCGGCCATACACGGTGAAAGATTAAGCAGGTTCCGCCTCCGCGAAGTGAACAACGAAAAAGCCTACTTCGATGAGAACACGAGAAGAATGCTCGACAACTACCGCACGGTAATTACGCGTCAGTCTTCAGCTTACATGGAATTGGGCCAGCCCGACAGGGCATCATACTGGCTCAGATGGGGCGAAGACCTGATCCCCTTTACCACCATTCCCGGTGACCGAAGTTCAAGGATTACCTATGCGTACCGTTATGCGCAGGCTCAGGATATGGAGCGTGCAATGAACCTCGCTTCCGGTTCAGAAGTAGAAGCCTTTGGCAGCCTCAGACGCGGCATTGAACGGCTCGATCGCCTGGAAAATCAGATGGATGAGCTCAGGGCGCAGGCCGCCTCGCCCGCTGTACGCACCAACGTTTCGCGCCGGCGTGCCATCGAAAACGAACTTCGGAGCCTCAACAACCGTATACAGGAGTATTCAATGGACCTCTCCTTCGACAACAGCCTGCTGCTTGTAATTCAGAGAATCTATTTTATGGATGGAAACAATGAAGAAGCATTGAGGATGGCAGAAGAAGTAACAACGCTAACATCCGGACGTATCTCCTTCCCGACAACTGCCGAGGACAGCAGGAACCGGGTGGAGCGTATTTTCGGATCATAGCAGTGCTTTAATTCCACTGAAACCCTTGCTATATTGAAAAGAAATCAAATCCAGATTCAATCAGTATGATTCAGGAATTCACAAAAGAGAATCTCGACAGTATCGCTGAGGTATTGGGGACCCGGCATAAGACAACCGGCCAGATAGCCCGTTTCGAATTGAGCAACGAGCAGACCTTAAGCAGGCTTGTTATCGAAATTCATCTCGGGCTTGAACTGGAATCGGAAAAAATAAATATGGTCTCCGTCTACTCTCAGGGTACTTTTTTGCAATTGCAGAACTGCACCGGATTTATTGCCAGTGATATTCTGCACCAGGTCACTTTTTTCGGGAAGGCAGAAAACCGGACTACCGGTTTGATTATTGAACGCGAAGGCGGATGCAGCCTCTACGCGAATGTGGATGAGTCGCTTTTGAAAGGTGATTTCACTAAGCTTCCGCCAGAACTAATGATGTGCAGTGTTGCACTTTCACTCACCGAATCGATTGATACTGAAGGCTTTACCTTTGACGAGTAACCCGGGTACAGAGGTTGTATTTCTCAACGAATCAGGCATCGGAGTCCCTGTTTCTGAAGCAGATATCAGGTTTATTGCCGATGCCATTGCCGATGGTGAAAATGTCAGTTTCCATCTGGTCGAAGTAGCTTATGTTGACGAAAACGCCATCAAAGCACTAAACAACACATACCTCGGCAAAGACTATATAACCGATATTATCACCTTTCCCTATTCTTCAGCTGACCAAACTAATGACATTGAAGTAACGTTAACCTGCTGTGCCCAGCGGATAGACGAACAAACTGCCGAGTTCGGTACCGAAAGAAAAGCTGAATTCTGCAGAGTGATCATCCACGGGTTGCTCCATGTATCGGGTTACGACGACCGTACAGACAGCGATTCGCTGGCCATCAGAAACAGGGAAAACTATTATCTTGATTTGTTAAATTTAGCCACATGAGAACGAACGTAATCGATATCATAATTCAACTGATGCGGCATGTGCGTATTGGTGAATCAATAGACAGCATAAACTCAGAATATTTTAAGGGTTACGACAAGTCTGAAATTTCAGCTGCATACTCCTGGATCCTTCAGAAACAACAGTCTGGTGATCTTAACGAACGTATGCTGGCACGGGAACTGAGCGCCCCCCGACGAATACTTCACACTGCAGAACGTGTTGTCATCACACCGGAAGCACACGGTTACCTGCTCGAGATGGTGATGCTCGGACTGATCGATTACCAGCGTATGGAATATATTATTGAACAGGCCATGCTGCACTCCATTGAACGGGTAAACCTTGATAAAATCAAAGACTATGTTAGCCGCTTTGCGTTCGACTCCGATATGAAAAAAGGGAGCCGGTCGGTCTATCTGCAGGGCAACGAGTCAATAAACTGAGCCATTCTCCGAAGCGGATGCAGATCAGCGCGCTGCTAATCGTAGAATCGCCCACCATCGCTAAAATTATCGACGGTTTTCAGCTTCCAGATCTCGATGTGGTTCCGACAGCCGGCTACAGCTGGAAACCAAAGCCAGATTTTATTAAAGGGACACTCAAAGGTGTTGCCGGTCCCGAACTGCTGCCTGTCAGAAACCGGATCAGATCGGCCGCAATGAATGCCTCACGTGTGATCGTGGCTACCGACACCGATCCCTCCGGCGAATTCATCGCCATGTGCCTGGCACGGGAGCTCAAAAACAAGCGGCTTTTCCGCTGTTATCTGAACCTGATGTCGCCAAAAGGGGTATCCGACAGCGTTGAGGGTGCCATTCCTTACCAGGCCGGTGCCACTATTTCCCTGCTGAACCGGTTATATGTCAATAAAATGCTGTTGCCCGCTTTGTCCTCCAGTATTTCACCAACCTACCGGCCCGATTCTATAGTTAAAAACAACACCCCACTGTCGGAAACGCTTGCCAGACTGGTCCTCTACCCTTTCTTTTTCGCTGAACGCGCTTTCCATGAATTTGATTATGACGGATGGCGCTTCACTTCACTAAAACCGGTCCAGGCTGTATCCGGAAAACATATTCGGGTTAAAAAGTTGAATGGCACACATACCTTTTTTGACCTGCACCGGCCATGGAATACAGGTGACTTCATTAAATCGGCGGCCCGTAAAGAACCATTAACCGGTCTGAATGATGAAAATTCATCACATCCTCCCGCACATTTCGCAATGGTTCAGAATATCCTTAACAGGCTGTTCACTACTGTACCTGATGAGATTGGTACCGGACTAATCAGTTATCCCAGAACCAACACGTCCGGTTTTTACAAGGCAACCTGGCAGCACGAGTACGATCGTCTGATCCGAAGCTATCCGGCTGAGGAAATTCTGCCAACCCCGCTGTGGATGATTACTCCTGATGATACAGCGCATGAAAGTTTACGCCCTCTCAATATGGGGCTGCCCCCTGAGTATGTCAGGCCGTTGCTCAGGAAAGATTTATATGATGCCTACAGCACTCTTCACAATGCAGCCTCAGCAGTATTCAGAAAACCGGCATCGGCCCAAACCGATACGTTTGAAGATGATTTTGGTAATATCTATCAGATGAACCCTGCTGAATTAACCAGAAACCCAAACAATCCTGATATACATAGTACAGTTCCGCACTATGATACTGTACATTTGATCCCGGTATCTTATATAAATAACCTTTTTGATTACCTTGACCGGTACGCACTCATGCCAGCTTCATCCGCCGGAAAGACACTCGACAACCTGATCAACGGCGGGTGGGTTAAAATTAAAGCGGACCAGGTATTTCCCGGAGATCAGCTATATGAAACACCATCATTCTTCAGTAAAGTCAATGACCTTGAACACATTCTTGAAACACTGGCCAAACAAGTATTTTCAAGTGAACATCCATCACAACTTGATGCACTTATTCGTCGTATGATCTCCTTATTAAACGAACTAACCCATGGGTAATCATAAAACAGATTTGCCAAAACATTCCGGAAAAAATACAATGTCCGGAGAATCGACAGCACCCTCCATGAATCCGGCTCCAGATTCGTCTACTAAAGATATAAGTGAGACATCTACCAATCGAACAGAAGTGAAGGCTGCAGAAACCGATGATGCATCCAACGAGCAGACAAGCATCATCGCTGCTGTATGGGACCTGGTAGTGAAACATGCCGGTATGGACACAGCTGCTCCCGATGAACCTGAACCTGTTAAAACGCAAAAAAAAACGGGCAAGCCATTCCTTCTCGGTTTCCTTATGGCTTACCCTTACCTGCTTGTACTTCTGCTTGCTTTTTCCATGTACTGGGATTTCAATGGCATTACATGGAACCTGTTTGGTAAAACCATTGTGGCTGAAGGACTTCTGCGGATTCTTGCTGTGAGCGGCCTGATCGGATTTTTGACGAATTGGATAGCCATTGAAATGCTTTTCCGTCCAAGAAGGAAACATCCGCTGCTCCGACAGGGGCTTATACCTGCCCAAAAGGAACGAGTAGCACTGAGACTGGCAAATGCCGTATCCAAAGATCTCATCAATCCGGACCACATCCGGCATAAAATGACACACGGCAAAGCATTCATCAATGCCCGGACCCGTGTGGGGCAATCAGTCGAGATTGTGGTTAACAACCCGGAATTCCGTACCAGCCTCAAAGAAGTGATCGGTGTCCATATCCGGGATGCGATGTCGGACCCGGAACTCAGGGAAGAACTGAAGGAGGCTGCTCAGAAATTCATTAATGATTCACTGAGCGAGCGTTATTTCGAGCGAATGGCACTCAAAATCTATACCGGAATCAGAGGCCGGGAAACCGGTGAACTGATCGATGACGCCATTACCGGCCTTACTGAAAACGAGCAGGTAATTTCCGATATCGTCGATCGCGTTCTCGATCGCATCCCCCCGGCAGTTGAGACCGAAAGCGCCAACCTGCAGGATGCCCTCATAGCCATAATCTACCATACCCTTGAACGTGTAGACCTTCGTGCGATAGTCGAAGAAAATCTCAACCGCCTGGATGAGGAAAAGCTGGAGCTGATGATCAAGGGCGCAACGAACACCCAGCTCAACTATATAAAATATCTGGGCGCACTAATCGGTACCATCGGTGGCTTCGTTATCTGGTCGCCGCTTGAAAGCCTCGTAGTTTTGGGCGTGCTTGCGGCCGGTATATTCTCCGCCGACTGGTTATTGCTCAAAATGAAAAAGAGTTCCGGAGCTTAAACCCTCGTTTTTCCCACTTTTATTTTTCAAATCACATCGTATACAAACTGCCTGGTTAATGTTGCTACTTTTACTTTCTGCAAGTATTACAATAAAACTAACCCCCGTTAAGAATTACAGATATTATATGGCCTGAATTGACAATAGTGTATAAATCAGCACCGCGCGTATAGATTATTGCCCTTAAACAATAAATTAATAGCTCTATGGAGTAATCCTGACCAAACCTATCTGCCCTGTTGAAGACCCACAATGGTCTCTCAGAATTAATGAATAAGCGCAGCCGACAGCCATCGATGAAAGCGGGATGCCTACAACCAGATCGTCGCCCCGGGGAACAGGAGCTATCGTTGTAGCGGTACAACTGCTGCCAACTGGATTGAATAATGCCGTAGTATAACTTTGCATATTTTTACCCGTCAGAACAATCTCCGGGTTGCCTGCTGCCATCATCGAAAAATGCCTTTCAGAGAACGTACTTACACTGCGATCAGGAAAGGATCGTATGGGATATGAAAATGGCGGCGACACTTTCGATTCCACGCTTGCAACGAAAATTTCCTTCTTGGCAAATGTACCTGTACGTATTGGATCAGGCGTGCATTCTCCCGATGCCAGTTCAATGGGAACAACGAAAGTGTACCCGTCGCCACAGGTTTGTAAGCTTGGTACCACCCTTTCGAGATCGATCGAATACTGGGCTATCGACATTCTCATTTTGTCACTCATTCCAGAACTGTTGCCGTATATACCAAGGCCTGTAATACTGATCATGTTTTTAAGTTCTTTGCCCGGCACCAGGCCCGAGAACTGCCAACCTGAATTAGCATAACAAACCCGGTCGATTACGGGAATACCGAGCAGCTTCACCTTACTGCTCAATGCCGTTTTGCCGGCAACTGTTACGCTTATCCTGGGGTCATAAACGCCACAGGGTTCATTATTATCGGTTTGAGTTGCCGGTACAAAGGGAATCCTTATGGTAAGTGATGTGGATGTAGCATTCAATACAGCAGCACGTTGCCAGCCCGTAGAATCGTTTTCCGTGTTACACCTGCCCATCCTGAAGCGGGCATCTCTGATCCACACGTAGTTATCTTCAGCCTTTGTGCTGAAACCGGTACCCGTAATCGTCATATTGTCACCCCAGAAAACAAACTCCGGTGATGTCTCCGTAATTTCGAGCTTTGTTGCAACAGGTGGCGTATTATCGTCTTCCTCTTTAGAGGCCGTCACACTGCTGCAGCCGGCCATGGCTGTTAAAATCATTGCCATCACGAGCATCAACTTCCCCCCTGAATAAATCATACGGTTCAGCAGGCCGGGTATTACCGGTAATACAAAATCAAGGCAACCACTTTTCAGGGCCATCTTTGCTGTGGAAATCGGCTGATCATCATTTGCTTTGATAGATGAATTGAAAACCGGACGATTTTCCCCATTCCACCGGTTTTTTGATGCAGGGATGAATGTATGCATAGACGTAATTTGAGGATATTGGATGTCGGGCAGTTGTTATTTTAACCATGAACCCACCGGAACCTATCTTCATGTCATGACTGCAGATGATGATATATCCGGTAATTATGTATAATATCAAAAGGATGTGCTCACCGCGAAATACCCAGATCGGGGGATAGTGATTTGAGTAGTGGGTAGTGAGACATAAGACATAAGACACAAGACATAAGACATGAGGCGTGAGATGATGATCTGGCTTGTTCATTGGTTTAAACCAGTTTTTCCCTGATTGCTTTGCTTACAGCTTCTATCTGCGAATGCACATGCAGTTTTTCGTAGATACGCTTGATGTGTGTGCGAACCGTTTCAAGACTGATTCCAAGATCCGAGGCTATCATTTTGAAGCTGTTCCCGTCGGCCAGTGAGCTCAGTATCTGCTTTTCCCTGTCAGAAAGCGGATAGGGAGCCGACGCTTTTGAAGTCTGCATCTCCCCTATTACCAGACGTGCAATTGAAGGGCTCATCGGTGCTCCACCGGCGAGCACTTCACCTATTGATGAAATCAGCCGATCCGATACATTCCGTTTGAGCAGGTAGCCATTTGCTCCGGCCTTCAGAGCATCGAATACATGTGAGTGATCATCGAATACCGTGAGCATTATGATCTGGACATCACGGTTAACAGTCCTTATTAGCCTAACTGCCTCGATACCGCTAATGCCGGGCATTTCAATGTCCATCAGGATTACATCAGGATTGTGCTGATCTAAAAGTGTGATGACCTGTGAGGCATTTTCATACCGGCCGGTGATTTCATACTCGTCTCTGAGCATCAACAGCTGGCATAATCCCTCCCGGAGGCCGGCATTATCTTCAAAAATCAAAATCCGGACTGGCATTCTTTTTTATTTGATTAAACGGGAAAGTTATTTTCCGGGCTAGGCCAAACCAATACCCTGATCATGTTACGGGTACCCTTAACAGGATGGTTGTTCCCTGGCCGGGAGCGGTAGTGAGTACCAGAGTACCAGCTATCTGCGCAGCCCGGTTTCGCATATTCCGAAGCCCGTTACCTGCTTCTGCGGCCACGTCTTCGTTAAAACCGTTACCGTTGTCTGTTATGCGGATCTCCAGTGTGTTATTTCTGATCTCAACGATACAGATTACCTCTCCGGCACCGCTGTATTTGGCACAATTATTGATTCCCTCCTTAAATATGAGATACACATTTTTCCGTATCAGGGGATTTATCTTCAGTTCCGGACTGGTATTTTCCTGCTGCAGCGTGAACCGGATGCCCTGCGGCTCAAGAATCTCTGCAGCAAAATCCTTCATCCGGTATACCACCTTTTCCAGGCTGTCATTTTCAGGCTGGATGGACCATACAATATGCGCCATGCTGTCCATGATCGAACGTGTGTTCTGTTGAATTTTATCCAGCTGTGATGCAACCAGACCGCGGTCATCAATCTTTAACATGGCAATACGGCTGTTTATATCGATACTGGACAATGTAGAACCGATATCGTCATGCAGATCGCCGGAGATCTGGTTTCTGAGCATCTGCTCCTGCAGCTTCTGTCTTAGCCTGATCCGGTTAAAAATCAGATAGGCAATTCCGAGTACTGCCAGAAAAAGGGCAAAGGTCACATACTGTACCTGCATCCGGCGTTGGGAAAGCGCACTTTCAGCCGCTAATGTTGCTCTCAGCAGTTCAATCTCCTGCTCCTGTTTTTCAGACTCATACCGCTCTCTCAATTCGTCGAGCCGTTGCAGCTGTTTCTGTTGATCCAGGCTGTCTTTTAGCTGCACCGCAGTGGTTATTTGCCAGTAGGCTTTCTCCCATTGCCCTGTAACTTCGTACAGGGATGCAAGTTCACTCGACGCATCGTAACGGTAACTGAGAAAACCAAGGCTGTCGCTGATCGCATACGCTCTGTTGAGAAAAGATTCAGCGTCGCCGTACTGTTTAAGGGCTATATAGGTTTTACCGACCACTATGGCTTCATAGGCTACATCCCCCATATTTCCCAGTTTTTCAAACAGGTGGTAGGCTGCAATATACTCTTCCAGCGATTCCTGGTATTGTTTTTTCAAATAGAATGTTTCCCCGAGATGTTCACGTATCATGGCCATCTGGTAGTCATTACCGGGGCGATCGGCTGCCAGCATAAGGCAGCGGTTCAGTACTTCCAGGCTGCTGTCAAGCCTCCCCAACCTTCTCAGAAGAATGCTTAAACTGATTGATGTATTTACCAGTCTGCGCACATCACCCTGTTTTTCGAAACCGTCTACGGCCTCGTTGAAATACCTGACCGAGCGGTCAAAATCGCCCGATTCGCGGTACAGGATGCCAAGCAGCCTTTTGGAATCGGTCTGAAGTGGCAGATGAGCCAGCACACCCGCCATTGAGTCGGCTTCCAGTGCCAGTACAATTGCCTCACCAAAGCGAGACTGCCTGATGAGTACTTCACTCAGATTTATATTGACCCTGATCATATCATATACCGATAATTCTGATGTGAATATATCCCTGGCACGGTTAAGCCAGACAAGTGATGAGTCGAGCCGCCCCTTGTGCATATAAACCCAGCCCATCGCATTGCTGGCATTGGCCTCCCCCCTATTAAATCCAAGCTGTTGCGACTCGTAAAGGGCTGATGAGGCCAATATGAAGGCCGAATCAGAGTTGACCGAAGCCATCTCAAATGCGGTATCGGCTTTAAGAAGAATGAGCGAATCCGGCTGCTGGGCGTACAATAGCATAACGGATGCCGTAAAAAAGACAAGGGTAATTGTAGCCTTGAGCATAGGGGTTTGAATTACGGATGTTTACCTGTCCATAATTTCGCAAATGTAATACACTTTTCTTTTTTTTCAACTATGAGATTTCTTTCTCCGATTATTATTTAATAAGGCTGAATCATTAAGTAGTAGTAATCACGTTCCTTTTTTTTATCCAGTATCCAGTATCCAGTATTCATGCAAGTGTCTTGTGTCTTGTGTCTCATATCTCATATCTCATATCGTGTATCCCCTATTCTGTACTGCGATGTGTTCCCCCTATTGCCAATACACCTACAAATCTGCCACAAACCCGAAATGCACTTTCCCGTTCGAGAGCGCATCCTCAGCTGAAATGGCATAGCTGAACCGCAGCTGACCAACCGGGGTACGATACGAAAATCCGAACCCTCCAGATTGGATGCGCCTGGTCACTCCCGTCCCCCCATCCGGTTCAACGATAAGGCCGGGCCGGTGATACCATCCTGCGGTATAAAAAACAAAGGCATAGCTTGTGCGGTCGAGCAGGTAGCGGTACTCAAGATCACCCCAAATCAGGCGGGAGACCATAAACTGGTCTTCACGATAGCCGCGTACCGACATTGCCCCTCCGGTTCTGTATAGATCGCTTTCAGTAAATTCGGGACTGATTTTCAGGAATCCCGTAACCGAAGGGGCCAATACCTGCCGGTGAAAGGGCATAAAATATGGGCGCAGATAGCCGAAGAGTTCCTGCTGGCGGTAATTCAGCCGGTCGGTATATAGTGGAGCCCTGTCGTCCGATATCCGTTTCAGGCCGGTTTCCAGTTCCAGATAGAACTCAAGGCCGGCTGTTGGAACAAGAATGTCGTCGCGTGTATCGGCCCGTATGCCCAGGCCGCCAAATACGGCAGTACCATCAAGTACTTTTACCGGTACCAATGGGCCCTTGTTCGATGACGATGCTTCCCTCCTCACAGATCCGAATACCTCCAGCCCTCCCCCGATTGCATAACCGGTTTCAAACCGGATATTCCGGAGCTGATAGGTTGAGTCCTGCTGAATGAAACGAAAAGAGCCTCCCGCACTCAATGGCACACCGAACATCCATCGCTGCTGGAATTCCCCCTGGAAGCGTGTAACAAGCGGTGACATACGTTCATAGCGCAGGAAAAGCATGCTTCCGTCCCAAACAGCATTGCGTACCCTGAGCATGCCTGTACCGGCCACATCACCACCGCCGCCGGGATTCGGCACGTATCCCAGTAACAGATCGAGTACGTTGGTACGGCGCTCCCTGAGGTCATGAACAAGATAGTAACGCCCGTCCTGCAGCATCAGCGAAGGTTCGTCTACCCTTTCGAAAAGGCCGCTCTGCTGCAGATTACGCCTCACCTGCCTGAGGGTACGGCGGTCGGCAATGGCCGAATCGGGCAACGCGGCAATACGGGCAAGATATTCCGGATTGTTTCGCTCTACTGTCGGGAACAACTGACCGGATATTACAACACGGTTGCCGGTATCGATTACAAAATGAAGGTCTGTCTCACACTCCCGGGGGAAACCGGGTTCTTTGAATCTTACCGAGACAAGCAGATACCCCAAATCGGTATAGAATTCACCAAGATTCTGCCTCTCAAGGTTCACCAACCCGGCTGAAAAGGGTGCGCCTTCATGAATGATGCCGGGCAGGTCACCGGGGTCTGCTGATTTACCATGAACATCATCTTCCCCCTCTTTGATAATGGTATAGGTAACACCCGCAACGTTATAGTGGCATCCCGCCGATGCATACAATTCAATTCTGCCGGTATCAGCATCTTCCAGTACCGAATCGACAACAGCACCAAGATATCCGCGGTCACCCAGATACGTCAGCAATGCACGCTCAGGATCAGCTGGATGCAGTTCAGTGTACTCTGATGGTGGTTGCACCGCACTACCGTCAACCACCCAGGCTACATTCCGGGGATTGAGCTGCGCCTGCGCAGTGACGGACAATACACTAAGCAGTAATATTGCCGGCAGCCAAAATTGGATTCGGGAAAAAGCGATACGCATACCGCTAATTTGCGGTTTATCTCAGGATATTCCGAACAAAATTCGGGATGGCAAATGCACCCTGATGAACATCTTTATTATAGTACTTCAGCTTGTCGCCAAAGCCGGCCAGGCCCTTATCGACCCGCGCGAGTACTTCCGGGCCAAGTGGATCAACGCCCTTGCTGGCAAAAGCCATCGACCACATTCCGGCTGGATAGAGGGGTATAAAGGAAAGGTACATCTTCGACACCGGAAACAGCTCGTCGATTGCATCAAAGAGTGATTTCATACTTTCGTGGTAACTGGTAACCCAGGGGCTTTCGGTCTGGGCAATCAGCACTCCGTTGTCGCTGAGTGCATTATAGCACTTCTGGTAAAAATCTTTCTTGAAAAGGTCAACGGCCGGACCTACCGGATCAGAACCGTCGATGATGATTACATCATACTCGCCATGGCGGCCATCAAGGTAGGTGAGCCCGTTTTCGTATTTAACAGTTAGCCTGGGGTTCTCAAAATCACCTATGCCTGGCATACACTCTTTTGAAGCCCGTACCACGGTTTCATCAATCTCAACCATATGAACTGTATCTACCCCGGAATGGCGGAGAACCTCGCGGGCAGAACCACCGTCGCCGCCGCCAATGATCAGAACCCGCTTCGGGGCCGGATGGCTGAACAGACCGACATGAGTCATCATTTCATGGTATACAAACTCGTCTTTCTCCGACAGCATCACCATACCGTCGATAGTCATGAGCCGACCCCATGTATCAGTTTCGTATACCTCAACAAGCTGAAATTCCGATTTTTCAGAAAAAAGCAATTTCTCCAGGCCAACTGTAAGCCCCGTAAGCCCGTTATAGTATTCATTGTAAATGATCGGCATAGCTGCTACTCCTTACTGCTCATACCATAGTACGGCACCGGCAAAAACTCCGCCACACTTCTGAACAACATGTTCCACACCGATAGTCAGGATCTCGCGGTACTTCCGTTTCCTGTACGCAAAACCATCTTCTACCATTTGTTTCACCACCTGTTCTACGTACTCA
>RECM01000186.1 GCA_007694035.1 Balneolaceae bacterium | reverse complement strand
TTCGGGGTTTTCGCGGGTCAGTTCGGCCAGGTGTTCCATGCTTCGTACCGGGGCATCAGGACCGAGGGATGCGAAGTAGGCATCCAGGCCATCTTTGAATTCATACAGCAGCACCTGGAACGCAGCCCCGCCGACGTTCTCTTCGGAAATGCGGTCGATTTCGATCACCGTGGCGCCCAGTTCTTCCAGCTTGCGCACCGTCTGGTGCATCAGCGTGTCGACCCGGAAATGCCCGCCCAGCGCCGGTTTGAACAGCCCAATCCGCTTGCCCTGCAGGCCGTCGGCGTTCAGGAATACGGTGTAGTCGGGGTGGATGTGGCCTTCGCTGGCCGCGGTGAGGTCGTCGGCCGGATCAACCCCCGTGAGCGCGCCCAGCAGGATGGCCGCGTCGCGTACGGTGCGCACCATGGGCCCGGCGCTGTCGGTGGTGTACGAGATGGGGATGATGCCGGTGCGGCTCCACAGGCCGACGGTGGGCTTGAGCCCCACAATGCCGTTGGCCGACGACGGACACACGATCGAGCCGTTGGTCTCGGTGCCGATGGTGAGCGTGGCCAGGTTGGCCGAGGCCGCCGCGCCCGATCCCGAACTGGATCCGCAGGGATTGCGGGTCGGATCGAAGGCGTTGTTCACCTGTCCGCCGAGGCCGCTCCATCCGCTCGACGAGAACGAGCTGTGGAAGTTGGCCCACTCGCTCAGGTTGGTTTTGCCCAGAATGATGGCCCCCTGTTCGCGGAGGCGCTTCACGATGAAGGCATCATCGGGCGGAACCGATCCCGCCATGAAACGCGAGCCCGCCGTGGTGGGCATGTCGGTGGTGTTGATATTGTCTTTCAGCAAAATGGGTACCCCGTGCAGCGGTCCGCGAACACGGCCATCTTCCCGCTCACGGTCGAGCTCGGCAGCAATGTCGAGTGCATCCGGGTTCAGGGCCAACACCGCATTCAGGGACGGTCCGTTCCGGTCGACCGCCTCAATCCGGTCGAGGTAGGCCTGCACCACCTGCCGCGCAGTATAGGTTCCGTTCGCGTAGCCATCCTGAAGCTGATCGATGGTGATCTCTTCAAGGCCCAGCTCATCGTACAGGTTGCGTTCGGGCTGGGCGCAGCCGGCTACGATCAATACTACTACAGCCAGCAGCATGGCGGCTTTAGAGGTGCGGTTTCGGTCAGATGATGTCATTCTGTGTCGGTCGGATTTCGGGTGTGGGCTTCATTGCTTGTTTATACGTAACCCTTTTAATAAACAGAAATCCGGCACAATCGACAAGTGCGGATCAACGTTGCGCTCCTGAGTGAAGATCCCCTGCCATTATCCTGTCGGCGTGATTTGAGCGCTAACGATCTGGCATTTTCACGGCGGGGCAACATGTGTTTACCCATCCGAACGATTCAAAGTACCTGAAGCTCACTGCCTGATTGGTCCAGATTATTTCCACTTGGCCAGGTTATCTTTAATCCGTTTCTTGGCTTCCTCATGAGATACGACTTCACCTCTTGCAATTTGTCGTTCTGCCTCGATCAGCTCTTCCATCAGATCAAGTTTGTCAACCATCCGCTGATACTCAGACACATCCACTAAAACAGCGGCACTTTTTCCGTGTTGTGTCAAAACGATGGATCGCTTTTGTTTTTTGATCCGATCGATAAAATCCGCCGCATGTTTCCGGAACTCGGAAAGCGGTTGAATATCCTGGTCTATTTCAATTCGTGCTATGGACATAATGATTGATGATTACATAATAAGGTACTTTTATTGTACAAAATAAATACATAATAAAACAACAAAAATCAGAGGCTAACAGTATCAGAGAAGGGTGTGTTAACGGTTTGGCATATTTGCTGCCTGGCGATCATGCAAGATTTTTTAGCACCATAGCAGGCTTTACCGGAATCCGGGCCCGGGTACGGTTTCGGATTGGGCGTTCGTTTCAGGTCCGCTTAATCGTAATCTTCTGCTTGCCACATCCGTTAATGCGACCGGCAGAATTCCCCGGGCCGCCCCTGATCGGCTACTCCTTCATCAGCCGGTCCATAACCCTGAACATGAAGCGCACGCACTTCCGCTGCCAGGACTGGTGGTTGAAGCTGCCCATAATGTACGCATCAAGCCCGGGATGGGTAAACATGAACGCACCGGTGGCCCCGAGCACTCCCCACGACCGGTACTTCTTTGGCAGCAGGAGCGGAATGGGCCGCACCTGCCAGATGCCGTAGCCATAGTCCCAGCCGGGGTACAGCGTGGCCTTGTCGCCGAGCATGGTTCCGAGCGTTTCCTCCGAAACCAGCCGGTGGCCCGTAAGTGCCTTCATGAACAGGAGCAGGTCGTCCATCGGCGCCACCACGCCCCCGCCCGAATAATCGAGTCCTGCAAAGCCGGGGATGGCATTCAGCCGGGTCTGTTTGAAATAGAATCCCGCCTCAGTATGCTCCGGCTCCCTATCCGGTTTTGAGTAGTGGAGCATGTAGCTGTGCTGCATCCCCACCGGATCGAAAACAAGCCGCTTCATCACGGCATGGAACGGCTCCCCGCATACCTGCTCCACGATCAGGCCCAGCAGGTGGTAGTTGGTGTCGGTGTAGTACGACTTACGGCCCGGGGCGGCCTTCGGCTTCAAGTTCTGCTTCGCCCACTCAACCGCCTCGCGCGGACTCATCACAAACCCGAGATCGGCAAGCAGCTTGTCGAAAAGCGGGTAGAAATTATCGGGCAGGCCGGAAGTCTGGTTCAGCAGATGCCGCACCCGGATCTCCCGGGAATAGTCCCTCTTCCTGTACACATGCAGCCCGTCAACCAGGCCATCATCCAAAAACCGGGCGATGGGGTCCTCAAACGACAGGGCTTTCCGCTCATGCAGCAGGCCTACCACCACGGCAGTGAACAGCTTGCCCACACTCGCCATATACACCGGCTGCTGCGGATGCGGCTTACCGTCCTCACCCGGACCCTCAGCCAGGTTCAGGTGCAACCCCGTCCGGTTCGAATGCACCATCAGATAAGCATTCACAAGATTCCGGTCTTTGCGCAACGCCTCCCTGAACAAGCTTTCAATCGCTGATATCTCTGTACTACTTCTCATAAAAACTGTTATAACTCTGCGTTCCTCTGCGTTCACCGCGGTCTCCGCGGTTCACTGTTCACCCGGCGACAGCATGATTACGGGATTCCGGCTTTACCAATATACTTGTCACTGGTAATCTCTGATAAATCTTACGATTTCTTCTTCGGCTTCGTTTTCCATCCAACTTAAAGCTCTTTGATTTGAAAAAAATCTCTTAATGATAAACTCGTCAACTATTTTCTCATGGGCAATTAGAATTATACCAACTATATACTGGGGTACTGAGCGTTGAATACCATATGCATTAACAAAATGATTAATACCGGATCCAAACCATCCACCACCAATTAAATACTCATCAAATTCATAAAGCTCGTACAAATATTTATATGCAATAACAGGATTTTCATCAACAGACAAACCAACAACCTTAATAACACACTCCTGACAGTTAAAGTTTAAACTCGTAAATTCATCAATAACCATCCTAACCTCTTTAACCCTGCTGAAATAACATTGACTATCACCGATAAATATCAAACTAATCTGAATTTGTTCAATATCGGGGCTATATTTAGCATTATGAAATGTAGTATGCGTTGGAGTACTTTCATTGACAAGTAACATGAGCAGCAACAAAAATAATTTCATATTCTTTTTTTATTTTTTGATTAACAACCGGTAAATACCCATACCGTCAAATCTGCTCAAAGCAGCATAGTCACTTGTTATCTTAATTTCGTCTGACTCATACAGGATAACATATTTACTTTTCTCTGAGTCAACAACTTTGTTATTATCCGGGTTGAATTCTACCCTGGTGATATCGTTAAAATCACTAAAAGGCAATTCTGTCATATCGCCGGTTAATGACACATATCCGAATTGAAATAAATAATTTCCGTTTGGCCGAATAAGCGGTTTATAAATTTGTTGATAAAACTGAATGCTGGCTGAAACGTCAATTGATGGTTGTGGGTCTAAAAACTCATCGTATAGCAAAGAATTAACTTCCGGCATTATGAATTTTGCAATTCCATCCCCATTAAAACTGTACATGAAATATATAGGGAATCTTTGATTTGATGTTAGAATTACTCCCCGTATTGTATCGCACAAAATATACGAACTCGAAAAAAAAGTGGTAAACGTTGGCCATTTGGATTTAGCGAAATACAACTCGCCAAATGAAACGCTTAAATTACTTTTCAAGACCATTTTGTGCAATGGAAGAGAAACAATCTGATCTCGTAATTCAACCGTTTCAATGAGTTGTCTCTCCATCCTCAGAGAGAAACCGCTTATCAGCACTTCATCATCATTAAGTATACAAATATCTACTGGTTGATGAATATTATTTGTTATTGTTTCCACATTCATTAATTGCTGATTTTGATCTATTCTGAAAACTTCAATTTTCATGACATCGATAACGTATATCAAATCGCCTGCCATTTCCAGCGCAACAGGCATGTTAAAATCACCCGGTCCCATCCCCCATTGGCCGGCTACATCAAGCAATTTACCATCTAGTGAATACAAGTAGAGCTTGCTCATACTTGAATCGAGAATAATCAGTCCGTGTTCGGATATGGCAATGTCTACCAATGAGCCTTCTATTTCAATGGTAACTGAATCATCATTTTCTGTTTTATTTTTTCCTTTAGATGAGTTGTCTTTTGAAATAAGGTGCCTGTAATGAATGTCTTGAATCTCACTTTTATCTGTATGCAGGAAAAATTGTAAATCCGGGTGTTCGATAGATGATTTTCTGCCATCTGAATGACAAGATGCAATCGACATTAGTACTATTATTGCAGCGGGTAATATTATGGTGAATTTTATTCTTAGCATATTCATTAATTTGCGGCATAATTTAAACACCCAATCTTGTCTGCTTTTTTCATTCTTACATCAATCCAGCATACTTATTTAACAAACAAGATTGGGTAGTACATAACTCTGCCTGTAAGGCACAAACCGGGTTACAGCCATGGCTGGCAAGAAACCGGAACACAGACTCGTCCTGACTCATTCATCATACAATGGTTCCATGCATGACCTCCGCCTACACAGTTTCGGTTATCGGCAGAACAAACGTTTTGGCTGCAAGGTGTATTTGCATCCACATCCGCATAATTCATATGAATGATAAAGGCTACTATTACAAGTATTACAGCGACAAATAAACCTATCTTTTTCATGATACTATTGATTAATTTAGAGTTATTGTGGCTGAGCAATGTAAAAAAAAAAAAAAACTCCTATCCAAATTCATTTTTAAAGTTTAGACAAGTAAACAAAATACCGCGAAGCTCAATGCTTGTTAACGCAACCCCACACTCGATTTAGGAGGATCTTGCCGAACATGCCACACGGTCTGAATATAAATCGAGTTCTCTTCTTTACGTATCCGATAAATAACCCGGTAATTTCCGAATATCAGCTCACGAAGATTTGGCTCACTATACTCAGGTACAATACGGCCTGATTCAGGATGTTCAATTAGCAGATCGGTTTTTTCAATAAGATTTAAAGCCCACTTTTCAGCAGTGGCAACATCATCCTGAGCGATGTAATCGACAAACTTGTTGAGCTTTTGCACTGCCTGATTGGTCCAGATTATTTCCACTTGGCCAGGTTATCTTTAATCCGTTTCTTGGCTTCCTCATGAGATACGACTTCACCTCTTGCAATTTGTCGTTCTGCCTCGATCAGCTCTTCCATCAGATCAAGTTTGTCAACCATCCGCTGATACTCAGACACATCCACTAAAACAGCGGCACTTTTTCCGTGTTGTGTCAAAACGATGGATCGCTTTTGTTTTTTGATCCGATCGATAAAATCCGCCGCATGTTTCCGGAACTCGGAAAGCGGTTGAATATCCTGGTCTATTTCAATTCGTGCTATGGACATAATGATTGATGATTACATAATAAGGTACTTTTATTGTACA
>RECM01000279.1 GCA_007694035.1 Balneolaceae bacterium | reverse complement strand
CAACCGGCTATAAAAGAGCCACCAAATGAAATACCGTTATTCTGGTATTCAATGCCGCTTCTCGGCAGGGGAAAAAGGGAAAATTTCGGTGATTTGCTGTCCAAATACATAGTGGAAAGCATTTCCGGTACCCGGGCAGTATATACACATCCAAAGCAAATCAGGTGGTATGAATTCAACCGTAAGGTCTATTTTGCCTCAGGCAGCATACTTCATATGGCAACGAGAAAGACTATCGTGTGGGGCAGCGGCATGATACAAAAGACAGACCGGATCAGAAAAGCCGCTTTTCTGGCGGTGAGGGGACCGGTAACACGGAATTTGCTTTTAAAACAAGGGCACGATGTTCCCGAAGTTTATGGTGATCCTGCAATTCTGATGAGGGATATTTACTTTCCTGAAACGATAAAAAAATATCATTTGGGAATTATTCCCCATTTTGTGGATTACAGGGCGGTAGAGGAGTGGTATAAGAGTGAGGATGGTGTAGTTGTAATCGATCTGCTTAATAATGAGGTGAAACCGGTCCTTGATCAGATCCTGAGTTGCCGGTTGATTGTCACGTCATCCCTGCATGGACTGATTGTTGCTCACACGTATGGTATCCCGGCTGTATGGGTGCAGTTTTCTGACAAACTTTACGGAGACAACATGAAATTTGAAGATTATATGACCTCGGTGGGCATGAATTATTACAATCCGGAATATGTGGGCGAAAAGCTGGAACCAGGGGAACTTGAAAACAGAATATGTTCAACTGAGTCATTACCGGATGAAACAGTATTGTTACAAATCAGAAAAGGCCTGTTGGATGTTTGTCCGTTTTATTTAAACCGGATCGAATATAAATGATTAAATGTCATGAAACTGGGTAACCCGGAAATAAGCGAGCAGAATGGAAAGTTAACGTACAAAGTAAACGTTGGTATGCGGAATGGCGAAAAACGGCTCTGGTTCAGCGTTCCGGCTGAATTTGGTTATATGGTATCGGGTTTGACAGATGCCGCCCTTGCCGCCCTTATCATACCCGCAATGAAAGAAGGTGAACCGGTTCATATTAAGGGGGAAGTAACGGAACGCCTTTTTCTAAATATAGCAGGTCCGGTTCAGCGATTCCTGAACCTTGTTTTGCCGGATCTGAAACCGGTAGCATTTACGGCTGCCAATACTGTTAAAGATGGCAGTCGCGCCGGCGGGGTTGCCACAGGGTTTTCAGGCGGGGTTGATTCATACTGTTTACTGGCCGATCATCATTATGATAATTCAAGAAAAGATCTGCGTATAAGCCACCTGTTGTACAATAATGTAGGCTCTCATGGTTTTGGTGGCAGGGGCCGGGTTCTGTTTAATAACAGATTCCTTCAAATGAAACCCTTTGCAGAAAGAACCGGATTACCATTTATCCAGGTTGACTCGAATCTGGACGAGTTTTTCAGTGGTTTTAAATTTGTTGATACACATACGCTCAGAAATGCATCAGTGGCTTTTTTGCTGCAAAAAGGGATTGGCCATTATCTGTATGCTTCTTCTTATAGCTATATGCACATTATTCCCGAGAACCTGAGGGAATTGCATCTTCATGATCTGATCCTGTTGCCATTACTGGCAAATGATGCTATGGATATACGGACAGAAGGTTCCCAATATACCCGGCTGGAAAAAACCAAAAAGATATCAGAGATAGCAGACACATATGATGCATTAAATGTCTGTACAAAAGAATCTGAAAATTGTTCTGCATGCTACAAATGCCTTCGCACACTTTTTGCTCTTGAAATCATTGGTAAACTGGAACAATACGGGAACTCTTTTAATCTGGATCTGTACCGAAAAAAACGTGGCAGATACCTGGCAGACCTGCTGAATCTTAAAGCATTTTCAGACATTGAATTAAGGGAAGCAGCTTCCAGGCTGGGAATTGGATTTCCGGTGAGGGCAAGGGTACTGGCAGGCCTGTTACGTATAAGGTCGAAATTTTCGTAAGGTATTCCCATCGGTAAACTCCGGTTGCTTGTTGTAAGGGCAAATTGTTACCTGAGCATTTCCGTGGCCCTGGTTGGCTGCAGAGAACAAAACCCCTTTTACAAAGTATGTATTGATGTACCCTGATCAATATGGAAACGCTGCTCCTGAATCCCCGGTAATTTACGGCCACATTTTACAGAACTTGCATGAAACAACCTCTGGTAACGATCGGTATTCCAACGTGGAACCGGGCCGGCAGCTATCTGCGCGGCGCGGTCGAAAGCGCGCTCACACAAAGCTGGCAGAATATTGAAGTGCTGGTAAGCGATAACGGATCCACCGACCATACAGCAGAGCTGATGGCGGATTTTGATGATCCGAGGCTCCGCTATATACAGCAGCCCGTAAACCTGGGCCAGCGGGGCAATATGAACTTCCTGGTACAGGAGGCCAGGGGCGACTATCTGCTGCTGTACCACGACGACGACCAGATCGATTCCGATTTTGTGGAAACCTGCATGAAAGCCGCTAACTACCGGTCTGATGCCGGTTTGATCGTAACCGGTTCGCGTGTTATCGACACGGAAGGCAGGCAGGTGCGGAGCAAGGAAAATATGGCTGATGGTATGTCGGACGATGAATTTATGCTGCTGTGGTATAAAAAAGGGGTGCACCTGTTCCTGTGCAACTGTCTTTTTGGAACAGAAGCACTTCGCAGGGCGGGTGGTTTCCTGCAGAAATACGACACATTCGACGATGTGGCGGCCGAATTCCTCGCGATGAGTATTCAGGGGCGGATCGATGTAAGAGAGGTAAAGGCGGGCATGAGGGAACATGCCGGCTCGGAGACCAGCAGCACCGATCTGGGGCGCTGGTGCAAAAGCGCCCTTGCGCTGCTCAGGCTGGCTGCAGAACTTGCGCCGGATCTGGCCCCGGAGCTTCAAAAAACGGGCCGCAGAACATCGGCCGACCGGAATTACCGCTATGCCGCCGATAACCCCGGGTTCTTTAAGCGAGTGGCAGGCTACGTTACCGTTTACAGGCATTTCAGGGTGTGGCCCGGCAGGTACTGGTTCGGTAAACTCTTTTTAAAATAATTCTTATATGTCATCGACGATAAAAGTCCTTTTTTGCGCGCACGACAGGCCCGATTATATCAACGGGCCGAATATCTGGTTGAGAAGGCTGCTTCCCGGCCTCCGGGAGCGGAATATGGAAGGTATCGTGCTTTTTTTCCCCTCCGGCGACCCGGACCGTTGTGAAACGATACGGGCACTGCGCGACGACGGTTTCACCTGTGAGGTCTACCGCGGCCGGAATTATACGGAGTTCCGCATGCGTTGGATTGCCGATATGGCGAAGCGGCACAATCCCGATGTATTTGTTCCAAACCTGGATATACCTGCCTATTATGCATCCGCCTGGATCAGGCAGGCCGGTATACCGACCGTAGGTGTGCTGCATTCCGATGACCCGTTCTACCGGGCCATTGTGGATGATTTTCTCCGCAAGCCTGATCCCTCGCCTTTGTCGGCCGTGGTGTGCGTGTCGCAGTTCCTTGAAGAGCTGTGCCGGGAAGCCGGCGCCGGAAAAACAGACGTCCGGCGCATACCCTATGGCGTACCGGTTCCCGAAGCCAGGGCCCGGTACCGGCAGCAGCCGTTCCGGCTTGTCTATGCGGGGCGGCTGGTTGAACCGCAAAAGCGGATTTCCGACGTGGCACACGCTTTGTGCCGGCTCACACAGGAAGTGGCCGGAACAGAAGCTGTATTGTATGGCAGCGGTCCGTCGGAAAACCAGGTGCGCGATATTATCAACCGGGCGGGCTGCACCGAAAAAGTTCGCCTCGGCGGGCTGCTGGGGAGCGGGGAACTGCTGCAGCAGTATAACGACGCACAGGTGTTTGTACTGTTGTCCGATTTCGAAGGCCTGCCCATCGCGTTGATGGAAGCCATGGCCTGCGGGCTGGTACCGGTATGCCATGCCATGCGAAGCGGCATACCCGAGCTGCTGAACGATGGTGTGAACGGGATCACCGTGCCCGACCGGGGTGATGGATTTATTGATGCCGTACGCCGGCTTATGGAAAGCCCCGATACGTGGCAGCGCCTGTCTGACGCGGCCCGGGCAAAAGTGGAGCAGAATTATTCGGTCCGGTCTTCGACAGAAAAATGGGCCGCCCTGCTCAGCGATCTGGCCAAAGGAGGGCTGCCCAAAGGCCGGCCTGTTCTGCCGGGGGAGCTGAAACTGCCGCACAGGCATGAAGCAATAAGCGAGTATCAGGATAAAAGATGGCCGGGGTTTTACCGCTATTACAGGAATCGTGCCGGATCGGTGCTGAAAAAACTCAATGCCCGGATACCATGAACGATTCCCTGCTTTCCGGTTTGCCGGGTAACACAGATACCACCATGACCGATGCGCGATCAAATAACACTTTCCTGGTGTACAATACATCCTTCTTTGATGTAAGCCAGACATTCATCTACCACCAGGTAAAAGCACTGCAAAACATGGGCCAGGTACATCTGCTCGGGTCACAGTTTATGAATCCCCATGGTTTTCCCATGGAATGTTATACCAGGCACGAGGTGCGTAAGATCCGGGGTTTAATAGGGCGTGTTACCGGTAAATTCTGGAAACGAAGTTTTTTTGATCGTCAGTCCTCATCGTATCTGCACAAATTGTTCAGAGAGACCGGTTTCAGCATGGTCCATGCCCATTTCGGAACCAATGCGCTCGACATACTGCCCTACGCCCGACGCTATGGCGTACCGATGGTGGTATCCTTCCATGGGGCCGATGCCTCCCGCATGGTCAGAATGCCGCACTATACCCGCCGGCTGCCGGCGCTGTTTAACTACGCATCGGCCATTATTATATCCGGCAGGCACATGGCCGGCACCCTGAACCTGCACCCGTGGTCTGACAAGGTGCACCATGTGGTATATGGTGTGCAGGTACCGGAACAGGGCAGTTATGGAAAAGCAGACGGTACAGGTACAGTGAAAATTCTGCACTCCGGCCGGCTTGTGCCCAAAAAGGGAGTGCCGGATCTTATACGTGTATTCGGCGAGCTGCAATCCGAAGTTGGGTGTGTGGAACTGCATATCGCCGGCGGGGGAGAAGAGCTGCCCCGGTGCCGTGAACTGGTTGATATGCTGAACCTGCAAACACAGGTTATCTTTCACGGACCGGTATCCAACAGCCGGGTGCAGGAGTTGCTTGAGCAGGCCGATGTATTTGTTCTGAACAGCCGTACAGCGCCCGACGGCGACATGGAGGGCACACCGGTCACCCTGCTGGAAGCCATGGCGATGGGGAAAGCGGTGGTTTCTACCCGACATGCCGGCATACCGGATGTGATCAGCCATGAACAGAACGGCTTACTGGCTGATGAATATTCAAATACGCAGCTGAAAGAAAATATAAAAAGGCTGCTCACCGACAGCGAATTGAGACACGCCCTGGGAAAAAAGGCGGGGTGTCAAATAAAAAAGCTGTATTCAGTGGAAACAATGACTTACACCCTCGGCCAAATTTTTTCCGGTATTGTCACATCCGCCGGCAAGTGAATAGTGCTGTCGTTCAGAACAGGGGTGACCTGAATGCACTGAAATTATAATATCTTAATGAAATTGCTAAAGATAGGATTAAATGATAAACTGTAACTATTTCGTTTGGTTTAACTACTTGATCAAAGTCATTTTTTTTACATGCCGGTATGCGCCTGCTGAAATTACATACAGGTAGGTTCCGCTCGACAGGGCGGCCGCGTTGAACGGTACCGAATACACCCCTGCTTCCTGGGCGCTGTTTACCAGCCGGTGTATATGCTGGCCCTGAATGTTCAGAATGTCGATGGTAACGTGCGCTGCATCCGGAATGGAGTAGCGGATTTGGGTGGTCGGGTTAAAGGGATTGGGATAGTTCTGTTCCAGGTGGAAGTCAAGGGGTATGCCGGTTGAAGGGTCGGTTCCCGAGCGGTCTCTGTCGGGCCCTGTCGCCAGGCTTGCTGCCTGCGACCAGGCACTGTAGGTGTTCCCTCTGCGTGCCCTTACCCGGCTGTAATAGAGGGTTTCATAGTTCA
>RECM01000193.1 GCA_007694035.1 Balneolaceae bacterium | reverse complement strand
TGTAAATATGTGCTTATTCTGTTCTGCCTTAAGTGTATCAACGCGCCATTTCTCTCCCCTGTCGGTAAGCGCCCGGCTGATATGCCCTACCGCGTTCAGGTTTTTGCTGCAGGTGAAACAGTGGGCGAACAGAACAGCCGTACGGCATTCGCCGGAATCGGGCAGGTCCATCCGCGCGGACAGCATATGTCCCTGACTGCTTTTAAATTTGATATTTTTACTTTTCATTATTTTCCGGGTAATGTGAAATCCCGATTAATAACCAGTATCAGTGCCAGTCCGTAAGCCCAGTGCCGAAGCAGCGAGATGACAGCCATACACTTATTTCCCCTCATTTATGGCCGTTCACAGACTTTTTAGCCTAAAAAGTCATTAATTCAGGTACAACTACTTTTGAAGAATTGGAAGGCATTACAGCCGGACGGTTCCAGGCTGAGACGGCCAGCCGGTACATCTGTTCGACGTTTTGGTTCATATTTATGAAACGTGCCTGGGAGCGCTGTTTGGCCAACATGGAATAGAGCTGCACCATAAATGACCGGGATGCAAATTCAATGCCTGAAAAATCCAACACCTGTTCTGACGAACTCATCTGCATAAGATCTTCAAATACCCGCTTTGCCAAAGACCGAGTGGTAAGGTGTGTGGTTCGATATGTTTGTTTCAGCGGCAGCATGGTTTCCACTTTATTGAATATAACTGAAAATATTAAACGTTTCCCGCGGTTCTTTTATTCGTACGTTAATCAACGTTCCCGGTATTCGCAATGTTCCCGTTTGTACCCACCGGCATTGATCATTAGAACAGCTATACCCGAAATTACCAGACAGCAAGGTAAATGTACTTTCCAGTTCATTGTTACTAAGTATTCGTATGGTATTTGCCAAACCGGTTCCGGGTAAAGCCTCCAAATCACTAATTCTGGCAGAAAGTTGTCGTTGAATCACTTCCCGGACGGCAATTTCATCGGTCGATATATGATCATACAGTTTAGAAAGGGAGCCTTTTAAACCAATTCCGTCATCCATCATGCACAATTCAAATTCTCTGAGAGCAGGCCAGTATTGGGCGAAAATATAAAAATTTGCGGCGTCGGAATGATCTTTCGCGTTTTCAATTAATTCCGAAAGAAAAAATGCAATGGCGTTACTTAATTTTTCCCTGATGGAAGGAAAACAGCTTAAAATCAAAATTCTGTATTGATCTTCAATATGCTTGTAGGCTGTTTCACGTTTTGATCCGGCCCGTTTTACACCGAAGACCCTGGCTATGGGAAGGTAATTACCGCTTGCTCCGGGTGTTGCTTCATCAGCTATTACACCGTCCGGAAATTGAATCGTATTCAAATACCCTGCGATATCAGAATCAATATTTTTAATATATGGGGACAACTGTTTCTGATTGATTACACACGCTGCGGGAATTACCTGGAAAGGTGTAGCAAACCCTTCGGAGGCAATCTCAATTTTCTCAGATTTCTTCAACCCCTCCAACACCCGGAGTGTCTCAATAATATGCCGCAGGTTTTGCCAGTGCGTGGTATGTTTGAAGCGGATTTGACACATTTAGAATGTAATAAAGAAAAAATATGTGAGTAAAGAGTTTAACACACACATACATACATACAAAAATACATAAAGGGAAAATTAGTGAAAGCCAAGCCGTTGTCCGCCTGTTCGTTTTGCTATAATAACCGGTACAACCGGATATGACAAAAGTGTTACACAATGGTTATGAATGCGGGTTCTGATTTCGTTACACTCCCATCTGAATAGTCAGTTTTTAACATTTTCCCATTATAAACACATTGATCGCTATCCTGACCGCAATAATCCTCCTGTTTTTTGTCACCATGATTACCGGTGGCGTATCCGGAACTCAAGACGGAACCGAACGCCAGGTTCCCGACAGCGCTTTCGGTGTCCGCCCGCTGCTCATCGGGCAGACCGTTCCTGATCTTCCGGCACTTGACAAGGATGGAAACCGCCACAGCTTGCCGGAGCTGATCGCCCAAAAGCCGGCGGTCATCATTTTCTATCGGGGCGGATGGTGCCCTTTCTGCAGTGCCCACCTCGCCGAACTGGCTGTTGCCGAAGAGGAGATTTACGATCTGGGTTACCAGGTAATGGCAATTAGCCCCGATCAGCCCTCCTACCTGAAACGTTCACTTGACGAAGTGAACATGAAATGCACCCTCCTCTCCGACAGCAGCATGCACATTGCCCGGGCATTCGGTGTAGCATTCAGGGCCGATGCCGAAACGGTGGCCGCACTCAAACAACACGGCATGGACATCGAGGCGCAGTCAGGCCAGGACCATCACCAGCTGCCCGTGCCGGCTGTATTCATCACCGATACAGATGGTAAAATCCTTTTCCAGTATGTAAACCCCGATTACAAGGAAAGAATTAGCGGTGATATTCTGATGGCTGCACTCAAAACATTCCGGGAGTGATTTGATTTTTAAATAATCTGACCCAAACGGCAACTATGAAAACCATACTCTTTCTCATTTTCCTGTTTTTTCCGGCCACTGCTTTTTGGGGCTCAAATAATAAACCGCCAGCTGAAACAGCTTTGGATGAACCCTTTGCATGGATGAGCCTTGAACAGGCGCATATTGAGGCTGCCTCGACCGGAAAAACGATCATGATTTTTGTTGAAGCGGAGTGGTGCGGAATCTGCAAGCAGATGCGAAAAAATGTATTTCCACAGCAGAATATACAGAACCTGGTAAACGCCACCATACTCCCTGTCACAATCGATCTTGACTCCAGGGAACCGGTCGTATTCAACGGTGAGACGATGACGGAACGGAACTTTGCACGGAAAATTAGGGTATCTGCCACACCCACCACCCTTTTTATGGATGCCGATGGACAGGTAATCGCCCATCAGACCGGTTACGTACCTGCCGACCGGTTTGAAGCACTGCTGAATTTCATCCGCTCCGACGATTTCGGCAAAATGCACTTCGATGATTACTTCAATAGCCTTCGCATCGATTAACATATCATCCCATGTATAACCCCTTAAAACAACTGAACGGAGTTGAACCCCTAACGCACTGAGCATGACCTGATCACAGTCCTGAACGCAGCGGAGCGGAGACGAAGGACGAAGCTAAAGCCACTTTTTTGTTGCAAGTCCACACTTCGCCGTTCAAATGTTCAATTGTTCACTTGTTCCCTAATTCGAAACACGCTACCACCCCCAGGTTTTTCGCGCCTTAAAATTATTCAAATGCATATATCCCCAGCCCCGGATAAAAATCGGCCCAGGCATACCAGTAGCCGGTATAGGCACGCGCCGTTTTAAGCTGTTCACCCGTTCGCGGGCCATCGACGGCGAAGCCGAACACATCCCATTTGTTGCCCTCGCTATCCTGCAGTATTACCGGGAGTTCGTCCTGAACAGCCTCAAACTCCAGTGCTGATGTTACGCCCGCTACAAGCTCAAAGGCAACGGCGAAATTGTAACTGCCGCTTCCGGCAATGATATAATCACGACCTCCGACCCGATCTTCAACCAGTGTGATTCCATCTCCAAAACCGCCGACCGGATACACTTTTATCTCAACATCAGTCTCATTCACACTGCCACCGATTATCCCGTGTACCCTCGTTTTGTTCTGAAGCCTGGAATCCGGATTGGATATCGGAAACAGGATGCTGTTATGGTTGGTTGCAAAATCAGCCCCGTAAGTGAATCCGCCGTAATTCCGGCTGTGACCCGTATTAGTGGTATGTACCCTGGAATCCGGATAGAGCTCTTTCCAGGTTTTCCAGGTGGTCTCGACCACTGTGAACATCTCAGCATCCCGGCTGATGTGCGGGCCGTTAACGCTCCTGAGCTGCATCTGCGACCAGTTGCTGTCGGTTTTCCGGTCGTATGCGATCAGGTTGTTGCGGTACAATAATCCCGATACGCCGAATTCGGTCACATCCCCGTCGACTTCCCTGTTCCAGCACATGCCGGTACCGGTAAGCGGGCAGTAGACCAGCGCGAAAGAGGTGTCGCCGATACGATCGTTCACTATCTCGTGCCAGTCGAGTATCTGATGCGGGTACGCCCTCACTTCATCACCGATTTTCACCCCCACTACCATGCGCAGGTCGGGCACATACGTAATTTCACTTAGCGGTGCAAAATCGGGTCTATCGATGGAGGGAATACCGTCCTTCCCAGGACCGCCGTCGCGCACTTCTCCTCTCGCTATGAGCCACTCACCACTGATGCCGCCACCTGACGAATTATCGTCAAGTCCGCAGGATGCCAGCAACAGCAGTATCGGCAGCAGGAATACCATTAATTGCCACTGCCGGATTTGCCTTTTCCCGGCCCCGGTTTTTCTCTTCATAGTACGTTGAACTGTGAAGGTATCAGTACTGTAATTATTCTGGTGACCCATATTTAAAACCATTGTTTTTATTGCTGTTAAAATTAAAGAATACCGACCCCGACAGGGCAAAGCTTGTGGTTGGCTGCGTGCCACTCAGGTGCTGGTACACCGGCAGCTGGCCCGAAAGGCTTACCGAAATCTGATCAGTAACCGAATAGCTGAGTGCCGGAACCACAATTAACCACCTGCCTCCTGTATTGGGCAGATTGACACCATTCAGTTGATCAGTACTCGTTGACCGGTAGCGCAGGCTCAGCATATATGACAGATTGCCGAACAACTGGTTTGAAACACCCAGGCCTGATACCAGCTCGTTGCCGAACCGGTAGCTGTCGCCCTCATCAAAACGGTCGTTGGAGCCGGTTAACCGGTAGGATGTGATCAGGAACAGGTTCATTCCCGTATACGGCAACAATGAAACCGAAGCATGCGACCAGAGTACCCCGTCCCAGGCGCCTGTACCGGGCTGCATGTCGGCGTTCATGGTAAAGCCGTTGCGTTGCAGCGATGTGGTGCCGAAGGGGATTTTCGACCCTGCGCCCAGTGCCAGATGATAACGGTTCCATAATGATTGTTGCCTCACCACATATCGCAGCATGAGAATACCATCGCCGGCACCGCGTGTATTCACCGTTGTTCCGCCTCCCGGAATATGCAGGCCAGTGGTGCGGTCCTTGTCCACATACGAAAACGTGCCTGTGGCCGACAGCCGGTCGGTAATGCCGTAATTGATCTCCAGCAGTACCGAACGGGTTGCACGCGTAACCGTCTCATCGCTCAACCTGTCACTGCCGCTGTAGAGCGCCGATATGTCGTTATACTCATAGGTAACCCCAAAAAGCAGGTTACCTGCTGATGTAGCTCCGGTCGTCTGCGAACTGATGAGCGGCGCGCCCGCACAACTGCACGTCTGTGCGCTGACCTGGGCGGCACCTGCAAGCAGGAAAACGATAACAACACTGAATATTCGAAATGGCATTTTAAACTTCCCGATCCATCCGCAATTAGTTTAAACCTATGCGGATATAATTGAATTGCAAATAAAATCGCGAAATACACCCCTGAAATAATCCTGAAAGCATCACATTTATATAAACAACCATTATAAACATTCCATTTTATCCGGAATTTGCCCCATACCCTGCATTCAGCATGTGCATCCCATTGCTGCCATGGTTATTTTTAGCTGTTGCGAATTAAGACACGAAACCCGATTGCTATCGAAGTTACAGTTGCCGCGGCCATTACACATTGATGGCCAATTTAAAACCACCCGCCGATGCTCAAAACCGTTCTTATAAACATGGCCATCCTGCTTGGCCTTTTCCTGCTGATGGAGGCCGCCGTGCGCCTTTTTGTACCGCAAATAGGGCCCCTGGGAGTCGACAGTTCGCTGATTCACCAGGGCCGTTACGGCGACACCCACGGCCTGGCCCGGTCCGCCTCCGGTAGCAATTACGGGGTTACCACACGCACCACTCCCGACGGTTTTATTGCCTATTCATTGCCGGAAAACGGGGATGCCGGTAACGTAAACAATGCCGGTGAAAGCAGCCGGGTACCATGGCTGCTGCTGGGCGACTCCGTGACCATGCCCATCGGGGTGAAGAGCGATTCCTCCTTCGCCGGACGGCTGGCACACGCCGTCTCCGATTCGGTGAAGGT
>RECM01000118.1 GCA_007694035.1 Balneolaceae bacterium | reverse complement strand
CTTGCTCCTTTTTATTGGTGAAAAAATGTCAACCTATTTCAGGCACTTACACGGGAAAAAGGGGCCTGCCTGATATATTGGCAACCGGCACTGTTTTCGGGCAAAAAATAAGCCCCCGGATGGGGGCTTAAAACTTCTGATCACATATTAAAGATACAGAATGTCAGTTTTTATCGGTCAGGCATGAAATACCCGGCAGTTCCTTGCCCTCAAGATATTCAAGGCTTGCACCACCACCCGTTGAGACGTGCGACACCTTTGTCTCAAGGCCTGCCTTCTTGATTGCTGATGCGGAGTCGCCTCCCCCGATGATGGTAGTGGCACCCGATGCCGTCGTATCGGCCATAGCTTTGGCCACGGCAAATGTACCTTTGGCAAAGTTTGACATTTCAAATACGCCCATTGGACCGTTCCAGATCACAGTTTTTGCCGCCCTGATCCGGTCGGCATAGATCCGGGTTGTTTCCGGGCCGATATCCAGTGCCAGCCACCCATCCTCTATTCCGTCCTGGCCTACAGTTTTCCGTTCGGCGTCGTTGTCGAATGCTTTGGCAACTACCGAATCAACTGGAAGCAGTAATTCCACACCATTTGCTTTTGCCTTCCCGATAAGTTCACCGGCAAGTTCCACTTTGTCATCTTCAAGCAGAGAGTTGCCGATTGGCAGCCCCATGGCTTTGAAAAACGTATAGGCCATACCGCCACCGATGATAATCGTATTTACTTTTTGAATCAGGTTTTCGATAACACCGATCTTGTCGGACACTTTGGCGCCTCCAAGTACCGCGACAAAAGGCTTTACCGGGTCATTTACGCTTTCACTGAGAAATTTAATCTCTTTATCGAGCAGGAAACCGGCAGCTGCAGGCTGCAGAAAATCGGTAATTCCGGCCACGGAACAGTGTGCACGGTGGCTGCTGCCGAAAGCATCATTCACAAACACATCACCCAGCGATGCCAGCTCTTTTGACATGGCAGGATCGTTTTTGGTTTCACCTTTGTGAAAGCGGACATTTTCAAGCAGAACCACATCTCCTTTGCCGGCCTTTGATACCGCTGATGAGGCTTTCTCACCAACACAGTCTTCACCAAAAATAACATTTTTATTCAGCAGACCCGAAAGATGCGTCGCCACTGGTTTGAGGCTGAATTCAGGATCGGGTTCACCCTTTGGCCGGCCAAGGTGGCTCAGCAGAATAAGGGTTCCGCCGTGTTCTATTACGTGTTTAATACTTGGCAGAGCTTCGACGATGCGTTTATCATCTGTAATATCCCCGTTTTTGATTGGTACATTAAAGTCGACCCGCATCACAACTTTTTTGCCGTCAAGTTCTAAATCTGAAATTTTCAATTTGGCCATAATAATATTTATTTGAGTTTTCCGGTTGTTGTGAGGGAATGCTCAATATAAAAAGGACCAGAGAGATAGTGTAGTAAAATCGGCGGGTGGCCATATTAAATCGGCCGGACTAACCGGGTGCGGCGATCATGCCGGGGCTTTACAGGACTTCGGCGGACTATTGATCGGATTTACGCCGGAAACAGCGGTGCAACGCGTTGAGGATTCGCGACTTTCTTGTCCTGACATTGCTCAGGGAGAGATTGAACACCTTACTAACCCGTGTGTATTGCGCGTCGGGTTCCTTGAAATAGAATTCTATAAAATCGCGCGATTTTTTGTCGAGCTCATCCAGGCACGACTTCAGGATTCTCTGCTTTTCCTCGTCGAGAAGGTAATTGATCTGCTGCGCAGGTTCTACCAGGGAATCATCGGTATACTCGGCCCGGCCTTCCCGGTATTCCTTTTTGATAAAAGTGAGATATTCATTTTTAGTGGTAACAAGCAGATAGCCGAATATATTCACATGATCTGCAAGCAATCCGCTTTTAACCCGGTCGTAAACCTGCAGAAAAGCCTGATGGGCACACTCTTCGGCATTTTTATAATCGGCCCGCATGGTTACAACCAGATAGTCGATCAGCCGCGGCATAATGTCCCTGATGATACGGGTGAGTTCATCACTGTCTTCATTTCTGATCGACGTGATGAAATCACTGTAATCAATCGACTTCTTTTTTATGACCGGGCGTCCAGACATGAAATTTGGTGGGATACGGTTAGTTCAGATTTGGCAATGCAATGCAAGATGATGTACAAGCTTTTTGCTGTGGCAGTATAGCACTTTCAGACATATGATAAATAGCAGTTTTTTTCTCAGCCAAAGTTAAGAATCTCTCAGCAGAGCAAAAATTTTTAAATTTTTTTTTCCCTAAATCGTCAGAAATACCCAAAAACCGGTCTAAACGGTTCATTTTATACAGATTCATGACCATAAAAAATATTTTTTCAGGTATTGGATTTTATACAGCGTTCGATTATTATTCTTAACGTTTGTAAAAAAGCGTGTCGGATTCAAAAATCTGACACATTTATTGTAACAAGCTGTGTTCTTGCTACTTTGTATCATGAACTCTTTCTCTCTCAAAAACAATTAAAAGTGCAATTTCACTTATAACTACGGAGCCTGTGATGAAACCAACCTCCACATTAAATACCTCTAAAGTTTCGGCTTTGTTCCTGGGAATGTTTCTTTTCTCAGTCGGATGTGCCGGAATCGCCGAGAACAGCAATACAACAACCCACGCTGTCCCCTCTGTGGACACGGCCGATCTGAAAGCCAGCACGGAAGTTGCAACAACTGTTTTCAATGGCACACGTGAAAACATCGACATAATTGTCATCCGACCCGATCTTTGATCTATTAAGGATACAAAATCAATAAACCCTACCGGAGTAATCCAATGAAATCATCCAATTTCAAAATCGCCACTACCCTTTTCGCTGCTCTTTTTGTAGCTGCGGGCTGCGCTGGCATCTCAGATAACACCATGAATGCCAGCCAGGTAACAGCATCAGTGGATCAGGCTGACCTGAAAGCCAACACTGAAATTGCTACCACCGTATTTAATGGTACGCGTGAGAATATCGACATTATTGTCATCCGCCCCGATCTTTAGGCAGCGACAAAAAGGGAAACAATAGGGTTTTTTTCGCGTTTATATCTGCACACTATTGTATTGAAGGTATTCGCGTGAAATGCTGTACTTAACCATATTGTTCTCTCTGTTGATCCCCTCCCTTAACGGGGGTATTTATACGCAGAGTGGCACCCAGTCACAAATAGACTATTATCTCTCCGGTATTAGTGACGGTAGAAGTACGCCTTTCAACTTCTGGTCACTCATAAAAACAGCCGAGGTTAATCGTATTTCCGAGAGATATGTGATTGAACGAATCATTCATCATTCTGACAATAACGACTTAAGCAATACCACACGCTGCCTGATCGAATCTTTTGAAATATTTCAGGACAAATCCCCCGCTGAAAACAAAATCGACAGGCTGCATCACGCTTTCGGCTGTACCGATGACCCGGAGTACCTGATTGTTGCACTCTACGAACTCAACCATGCCGACAGACTCGACTGGTATAACGACCATGCCGGCACTTTCACTTCTGATGTTATTACCCCTGCCCAACGTGCCTTAATCCTGAAAGCCCTCGGGAAAACTTTCAGCTATTCGGATCTTTTTCTGATCCGGAAATTCCGCCTCAGTGATATCTATATTTTCGAGAATTATGAGCACAGCAATTCAGTAAATCTGACATCCTTCCTCGAAAACTGGCACACACAGATTTCCAGTCTTGGCCGTATCAGTCAATTGCCGGCAGACCTACTCGCATCTACCCTTATAACTGCGTACTTCAGGCTTAACGATTACGACCGAATTGTGGAACAGTTTCTTTCACATTCCGGGTTTGAGGCCTATCCAAACATTCGGAACAAACTTAACACCTTCAGAAGGGTATCCTATGCGGCTCATTTTTCCGGCTACTATCAAACGAATCTGGATCTCTACAGGAACCATCTTATCCCATTTACCCAGCTCATTGGTGATCATCAGGATGTACTGATTGTACAGTACGAGTATGGCAGCAGCCTTTTCAGGCTTCAGAACTTTACAGGTGCCCTGCAACAATGGGAAGTGGTGTATAATGACAGTATAGGCATACAGGACAACCGGTATCAATCGGGGCTATTGAATAACCTTGCGGTTTCCTATCTGTTTACAGGCAATTTTCATCAATACATTCAGCTTCAGATTGATGCCCTACGCAAAGCCGAAGAAGTTAACGACTATCTTAATCAGCTTTTTATACTGAATAATCTATATATCTATCACAGAAGAAACTCTAATTCGGAATCTGCATTTTCTTATCTGAACCAGGCTCTAAATCTTTCTTCAGATATACAGGCACCTGAGGAAGTTGCTACAATTCTCAGATCATTAGGTACATATTACAGAGAGGTTGATAATGATTATGACCGGGCAATTCAAAATCTATACCGGGCATATGCTATAGCTGATAGTACTGGATCACACAGATTGAAACAATCGGTGAACAGTGAGATTGCCCTGACTTATCAGCGAATGGAAAAATTTAATGAGGCCTTACAATTATATTCTGAATTATCTGCAGAGGCAATTCTTCGTGATGACCCCTCATCTTACATTGACTTCATTACTGAAACTACAAATATCCTTTTCACGACCAATCGCCTGGATGAAGTAAGTGAAATGATCGAAGCTATTCGGTCATTTGATTTGATGAACGTTGATTTCAATCTACAGGTAAGATCGGGAAACCTACTTGCCAGATATGAAATGTTTAACGGCAATTACAAAGAATCACTTGCAAATTTGACTGCATATGCTGAAAACATTCTTGAACGGACCAAAAACAGTGCAGATTTTCAGGGTGGATATGTATTCATGGATTCTGAGTACCAACAAACTTTCCGGCTTCTAACAGATGTGTTGCTTTACCTTGAAAAGCCTGACGAAGCAGTTGTCTGGCTCGATGAAATCAAAAATATCAGCAAAGCATCCTTTTATAATAATTCTCTGCTTAAATCGAATATCTTGACTGAAGAGGAGTTACTACGTGATTTTGTTCTCAGTAATCGTATTGAAAGACTTCGCAACGAGCTTCTATCTGCTTCATCCGGCGAAAGGATGAACCTCAACACGCAGCTCATCGAAGCGGTTAATGAAAAAAACCGGCTCAAAAACAAGGTGATGCGTAATATTGCTGAAGAAAAGCTGAACCTTCCTCAACTTCAGCGGCATCTCGGTAGAAATGAACTTGTACTGAGTTTTTCATTATTTGAAAATCAGCTATACAAATCTGCTATCTCGGCTGGCAGCATAGATATTGACAGCATAACTTTTACAGATGAGGAAATGCAGCGCGTTGAATTCCTGATTGAAGGGATATCCAACAACAACAGTGATCTTCAGGAATTATACTGGCTCTATACCAAGTTGTTCGATGAACCCATACACCCCAGATATAATAAACTATATGTAATACCTGATGGATTTCTGTACAGGATTCCTCTTGAAACGCTGCCTGTTGCACCGGTCAGCTCATCATTCAGCTTCGGGTCTGCCAAATACATGGTCGAGAGTTTCTCCATAAGTTATCTCAATTCAATACTGGATCTCATAAATCACACTGAAAGAACTCCAAAACTTACTCACAATCGTGATTTCGCCGGTTTTGGCGTTTCAAACTTCAACAGGCCTGTACAATCACCATACGGTACACAGGAACTGTCACCCCTGCCCTATGCTGAAATCGAGGTAAATGAGATCAGTTCCACGATAACCAACCTGACAAACATTGTTACTAAAGTTGGAAGAGAAAGCACGGAACGAAATTTCCGGAATTACGCCGCCGATTCAAAAATTCTGCACGTGGCTTCGCACAGTGAAGTTTTTCATAACGATCCCCTATTTTCGCTCATCTATCTGAATAATGAAGACGGCGATACTGATCCGGACAACGACGGGCGCATATATGCCTATGAATTATTCGAGCTCAACCTGAGCAACGAGCTGGTGATGCTCAGCTCATGTGAGTCGGGATCAGGCAGCTATATTCAGGGCAGCGGTATTACCGGCCTCAGCAGGGCCTTTACCTATGCCGGGGCTCAGAGCCTGGTTATGAACCTGTGGCAGATCAGGGATCAGACGGCATCCGAAATTGCTGTGAGTTTCTATACCTATCTCAACAGGGGAATGAACAAGGACCGGGCCATGCAACTGGCAAAACTGGACTACATCAATAATAACAACAGCGATCCTTACCTCTGGGGCTCATATGTTCTTTATGGCGACATCCGCCCGCTGGTTCACAAGAAAAGGTACTTTACCTACATGATAACCGGTCTTATTCTGGTTGTGATGTTCCGTTTCACGGTGCAGGCCGTGCAAATTGAAGATAATTAAGTTATAAGGCAGACGAACGGACGTTTTCGGAGTGCCCCCCTGGTGAAGGCACCAGCTTTATCTCACACCAAACAGTATTTCAAGGCTTGCTTAAGTTACTGTATCCTGCCTGCCCGCCTGCTTGTTGTGTATACATTGTCACTATCCGACTTTCCCACTATCCTGCCATTCCAATATTCCAAAATCCCCTGTTCTGTAACTTAAGATGTCTGCAACATGGTACAGCAAACAGGTAGAATTCTTTAGCTAGACACTTACGTCGTTAAAATGTCGTAGATAGGCTGTTACCCCGCCTATCTTTTTTTAATAGCTTTCTGTGAACAATTACTTCAATTATTAACTGATTTAAACTGAGGTTTCAATGTTTACAGAAAACATAAAATATCATCGTTCAAACCGGGGTTTCTCACAGGAAAAACTGGCTGAGGCAGCTGATGTGAGTTTGCGAACGATTCAAAGATTAGAAAGTGGTGAAACCGAACCACGTGGAGATACGGTAATTCGAATAGCTAAAGCTTTAGATATTCCACCGGGAGATTTACTTCAATCAATGTTTTCCGGGCCTGGAATGGTCAAACAGGTTGGTTTAAACCAACAATAAAACTCATTATGTAGAATTTTATAAGGCGAAACACCAGTCGTATTCTGCGCTCCCCCTTTCGTGTGCTAAGGAGACTTTCACTGCCAGGTGAATGCGCCCTGCCGGGCGTACCAAAAAAAAGAGCGTGAATAATCTGCTTATTCACGCTCTTCCCATTACGTTGTAAGAATTTGTTTGCCTACAGGTTCGTCAAATAGGTGGCTGCTATTCTTCTGTAAGCTCCGTCGATATCGTGTACCTGACGGATAATCTGCCTGGCTTCATCAACGGAACCGAGCTTCAGATAGGTGTTGGCCTTGTACCAGAGGGCTTTTTCCATCATCAGCTTGTCGTCGTTGCTGTTATCAGTAATCAGCTGGAACGTGTTTTTCGCCTCTTCGTAGCGTGCGCTGTTGTACTGAATGATGCCAATATTAAGTTGAATGTCGTTGCGAACGTCGGCACGGCTTACCTTTTCGTAGAGATCTGAAAGGTGTGTAATGGCCTGTTCTGTATTACCTGTTACGGCAAGGCCAATGCCATGCTGAATTCCGGCTTCAACTTCATCGGCACTGATAACTGTAGAGCGCACATTGTGCATTTCCAGGCTGCTCATTGCGCCGAATTGGTTCACTGAAGCGTCTTTATAAAAGAGCATTGTGGACATCAGACCTATAACCAGGACGACTGTAGCGGCAAACGCATACCAGACATTCGCAGATCTGATCTCTTCAGTTTCAACTTTACGGATTTTCGAGCTGCTGATGATATGGCTGATGTTTGCAACTGTTTTCAGGTATTCAGCATAGTAGGGCTCCTGAATGAGCTGTGTCCATAGTTCATCTACCTGATCCTGATTCAGTTCCCCGCTTACATAGCGATCAATCTGCTGCTCAAGCTCAATATTTGGATTTAAATTACGCACCTTGATCAAAGTTTAGGATGTTACCCGCTATCAGTTACTATGCTGAATAAGGTTTCATCTGGTTAAATGTTTTCCAGTTCAGTTTCCCCTGTTGTAGATAACCTGGCTTATTGTATTAACCAGGTCAATTTTCAGAAATGGTTTCTGTATGAAGGCGTCAATACCCGCTTTGATGCAGTTGTCTCTAACATCGGTATAGAGGTTAGCTGTTGCTGCAATAATTGGCGTATCGGCATATCCTTCAACATTCCTGATCAGCCTTGCTGTTTCAATACCATCGGGACCATCGCCGAGATTTATATCGACAATGATCAGATCGAATTTCTTTTGCTTTATGATATCCAGTGCCTGTTGGCCAGTTGCTACTGATTCAACAGAGAAGTTTTTTCTCAGAAAGCATTTTACAATAAGCCTGATTTCGGCATTGTCCTCAATATGTAGCGTGCGCATAACCTCTTTCTTGTTGGAAGTTAGTACCTCACCGTTTGCGCCGGCGTATTTTTTTAAATCAATCATACCATCATTTTGATCAAGATCCGTTATTCCAGTTGAATTCAGTTCATGCTCCTCCAGAAGTCGCATGCTGTGAGACTTTATACTCCGATAACGCGAACTTGGTTTCTGAAAGTAATAAACTCTTGGAAATAATGCTTTAGTCGGATACATGATTGATTGTTGATTTAATTATACAGCCGGGTAAAACCACTTCATATCTCGTTTTTTGCCCGCTTTACCTATTAATAATCTGAACGGGTGTTTGTTACACACTAACCTGTACTAAAACATTAGAATATTGCAATGTTAATAAACAGCTGCCTGTATCGGTTGCACCCTTACTTACCGGACATATAGCTGATGAATTTCCGCTCTGAATCGAGGGTACCTATCAGTATCATCACAGTATTCTCTTCGAATGGTTTCTCCGGTTGGGGATTGATTTCAATTTTGTCATCTTTTTGAATGCCGATTACGCTGCAGCCGGTTTTTTTCCGGATGGCCGTTTCAATCAGGTTTTTACCGACTATTTTTCGGGGTGTTTCGTACCGGAATACATTCAGGCCTTCTGCCAGCATCAGCACATCATTGTTTTCAAGAACATTAAAGATCGCATTTGCCCCCATTGATGCATACGACATAACGAAATCGGCTCCGGCGCGGTGCAGGGTCGAAACATTTCTTTCGAGCGTCGATCTGCTGGTAATTTTGAGATCGGGCCGCAGTTTTCTGAAATAGAGCGTCAGATAAATATTCATTTCATCTTCATTGGAGGTGATGATGACCGTATGCACTTTATCAATGCCTGCTTTTTTAAGAACATGATAGTCGGCGGCATTTCCCAGCACGTATTTATCCGGATTTTTTATATACGCCGGATTTTTTTCCACGATCACATAGTCCATTTGCCGCACCTCCAGCGCTTTTGCGCAGGCCCGGCCAACACGTCCGCCACCGATTATCATCACACCGCCCTCAACAGCGTGGAAAATGCCGAAGTACTCGTTGTAGTTTCTGAGCTGTTCGATTGTACCGGCCATTACGAGTATGGTGTGCTCATTGATCACGGTATCGGGATGCGGAGGCTGAAATTTGCCGCGTTCCCAGAATCCGATCACATTTACCCCGACAATTTCCCTCATCCTGCTTGATGCAAGTGTTTTACCAACAAGCGGAGTATCAAGCACAGGGGCCTCACCGATAATCAGTTCATCGATGCGGCCGAGCACATGTACCCGTGCACTTTCGCCCATGGTACGCCTGGCCAGTGACTGACCAAGCATGCTTGGCAGATAGATAACATTGTCACACCCTGCCAGTTTCAGAATATCGATTGAATCTTCACTTTTCACCATGGCAACTACCGGCACATTTTCTGCCACTTCCTTGAAGGTAAAGGTGATATTGGTATTCACCATGTCGTTCTGCGCCGCCACAAGCAGCAAAGCTTTATTCCCGTTTATCCGGCGGTAGGTCTGGGGATCGTCATAATCGCCGAGTACAACCTTGAAACCCAGATCATGCAATTCGAGAGCTCTTGCCTGGTCACTGATCAAAAGATAGTAGGGGGTATTATAGCTGATAAGCTTCTCGATCAGAGTATCCATTACCTTGTCGTATCCTACAATGATCACATGATCTTTGACAGCAGCCGGTAATTCCCGTGGAGTTTTGCTCAGTTTTTGCGCTTCCAGCCAGGGGGCATAGAAAAACTGGATGAATGTGAATGGAAGCAGTACAAGCAGGAAAACGATTCCCGACATCAGCACAACAATGGAAAATAACCTGCCCAGGTCGGTCTCAAAGGTAATATCCCCTAAACCGAGGGTCGACATCACCGTGAGGGTCCAGTAAAAACCGGTCACATAGGTATAATCCCTGCCTTCCATCAGCATAATGAGATGAAACAGCAGGCTGTACACCGTTACGAGCAATATCAGTGCTATCAGAAATTTGGCCAGGCTTCTGAAGTTCGTTTTCGTATCCCTTTTCTGAAAAAAAAAGGCTATCTGTGAGCTGACAAATTTCATTGAACCGGTTATCTATGCGTCAGATTAAATTATCATGAATATTTGATCCTGAATATATCATGATTTAATTACTTTGAACATCGTAATTATTGATGCCGGCCATATTGGCTTTATCCCTTGCGGAACACTTTCGATTGAAATGCACAACATAGCCTAAACGGACGGGGACACAGCCGCCCGGCAGCATTGTTTCAACCGGTTCGGCATACTGCCGCTAACCGGAAGTACCGGCATTTGCACATCTGTTGCTGATCTGTTGCGTGCGGGAGCCGGCATGGCGGATCAGGTTTTGCGGTGACCGAAGCAGCTGATGATCGGCCGGCTGCAGGTTTCCCCTGTAACAGTACCTGTACCAATACCTGATCCTGATCCTGATCCTGATCCTGATCCTGATCCTGATCCTGAAACTGAAACTGAACCCGAACCCGAACCTGTACCTGTACCCGTACCTGTACCTGTACGCTTTCGGGAAATCCTGATCCCTAAACTGAAGCTTTTGCTTTTCGGCGCACCGGTTTGTTTTTTTCAACACGGTCGAGCGGAATTTTGATATCCACAACCACACCGTCTCCATCCTCACGGTTGTACAGATTGCATGTACCGCCAACACCCCAGACCAGGCTTGCTACCATCGAAAGGCCAAGGCCCATTCCCGGTATACGCCCGCTCTGGCTTTTTTCGGCCTGGTAATACGGCTTCCACACGTGCTTAAGCTGTTCCGGCGAGAGGCTTTGCCCATTGTCTTTTACCGTAATGCGCACCCGCCCATCGTCGGTGGGTTCAAAAATAATGTGAACATCGGGCTTGCCCTTCGGATGAAATTTTTTCGAGTTCTGCAGCAGTTCCCGCAGAATCTGCTCCACAGCCTGGGGCATGAGCCGTATTGAAAATTTGGATAATGAACCGTGTATGGCAGTATGGATGTGGTCCATCGCCAGTTCCTTCCCGAGATAGTCGGCCATCGCGGTAACCTGCGACAGGCTGAATCCATCCCCGCTTGAAGGCATACGGCCAACATTAACATACTGCAATATCTCTTCGACCTCCTGCCTCAGGTTATCAATTCCCTTGAACGCTATTTCCGCCATTTCGGCAATCTCCTCACCATTCAGATTGGCCGATTCTTCAGCCAGATATTGGATGCCTCCGTACATGGAGGTGAGCGGGGTTCTCAATTTGTGATGCACCATCTGCGTGAATGAATGCATTTCGATCTGCAGGGTAATTTCAGCGGTCACATCCCGCAACCTCACAAGATGTTCTGAACCTGAGCCCGTTGGCAAAACGAGGGATTCGACCTGTAGCCACAGTGCCCGTGAATTATCGGTTTCCGGGCGCACAAGATACCGGTTGTACTTTGAGTCGGCACTTGCAGGCCAGTCTTCCCAAAGGTTCGATGGCTCAATACCATACTCTTTTCTGGCCCTGCCCAGGAAGGTACCGTGATAGGGTGGTTCAACGTCATCGGTAAGGCCAAGATACATTCTCGCCTGGGGGTTGGCATACAGAATCCTGTCGTCATTGTCGAGCAGGATGTAGCCCTCATTGGTCTGTTCAACCACCCACTCGAATTTCGACCTTTCAGATACCAGCCTGCGGTAACGGTTCAGCCTTGTGATGTTCCGGATCCGGGCACGCAGTTCAAGCCGGTCGAACGGTTTCGTAACGAAATCGTCGGCGCCGGAGGCAATACCATGCAAGTGTGAATCACGGTCGTCGAGGGCGGTTACCAGAATTATCGGGACCTCAGCCATCATCGGGTTTGCCCGCAGTCGGCTGCAGACCTCGAAACCATTCATGCCCGGCATCATTACATCGAGCAGAATCAAATCGGGATTGAGATCGACGGCCATTTCAAGGCCTTCCATTCCGTTTTTGGCGAAGTGCAGAATATAACTTTCATTCGCTAGGAGAGCCTCAAGCGTTTCCCGTGCACTTTTCTCGTCGTCGATAATTAAAATTGTACTTGTGTATTCCATAATTGTACTTAATGATCTGATGGCATAAGGATGCCTTCAGGCTGAATGATTTTGTCTAACCGTTTTGATGAAAAAGGCCTGATTAAATAGTAATCGGCACCGGCCGTGAGTGCATTTTCTTGCGACCATGGCAGGTTCTGGCCATTTGTGATTACGATTTTAACCTCGCCGGGATGATGGTTCTCCCTGATAATCCTGATTGCTTCGAGTGCATCGAGCCCGGCAAGTGAATAATCCATTATAATAACATCGGGTGTATACTCACCGGTAAACCTGAGCACCTCTTCACCTGATGCAGCAGTAATCAGTTCAAAACTTCTGTTTTTCGCGTATTCACTGAAATACCTGATTACCCTGTCGTTTTCGTCGCCGAGCAGAATCTTTAATACCTGTTCAGCCATATGGCCATTTTTATCCGGGCCGTTTATTGGCAGGATATCGCCATTAACCTTAAGTTCAGAAAGATCGCGCAGGGTATGGTAAAGCTGCTGCCGCATAACCGGTTTGGTAAGAAAAACGACATCAGGCCCGTTCAGTTCGGCTGAGGATGATTTTACCAGTGAGGTTACGATAACCGGTATATTTGCCAGGCCTTCTGTTCCACGAAGTGATTTCACCACTTTCCCGGCATCATCGGGCAGGTTATAATCCAGAATTATCAGATCTGGATTCAGGTCTCCGGCATGTTGCAGATATCCGTTTGCCGGGTTCAAAAAGCTTGCCTTTATACCGGCATCAAGCAGGTACCGCTTTATCTGACTGTACTCAGATTCTGATTCCTGAATTACCAGTATGTTACTGTTTGCGGGAAAATCCGAAATATCCATTATTTGGTCGATTTCGTTCTGGCCCGTCGCGTCTGATTCATTGTAACGGTTAAGGCGAACTGTAAATCTGCTTCCCTCACCCTCCCGGCTCTCCAGGTTGATACTTCCGCCATGTAAATCTATCAGTTTGCGCACGATCGACAAACCCAGACCTGAACCGTTGTACTGTCTCGAAAGGCTTGAATCGAGCTGTACGAAGGGCTGAAACAACCTTTCCATCTGATCCGGGGCTATGCCGATACCCGTATCCCATACCACAAATTCAACAGCCTCAGATTCTACATCAGTCCTCACATCGAGCCCGACCCTGCCGCCCTCTTCCGTAAATTTTACGGCGTTGCCCAGCAGGTTTACCAGAATCTGTTTCAGGCGCCGTTCATCGCCCAGTACTTTTTCTGTGTTTTTTTCGATATGAAGCTGCAGGTCCAGATTCTTTTCCTGGGCTGAATGGCGCACAAACTGGATGCTCGACTGGCACAGCGAGTCTATATAAATGGGGGCGTACTGCAGCTCCATCTTGCCGGCCTCGATTTTGGAGATATCCAGAATATCGTTGATCAGCGAGAGCAGGTGCCTGCCGCTTTCCTCTATGGTTCTGAGCGATTTGTGCTGCTTTTCGGTAAGGGTGCCATATACCTCTTCCTGCAGCGCCTCCGAAATGCCAAGTACGGCAATAAGTGGAGTTCTGAGCTCATGGCTCATACTTGAAAGAAACTCATCCTTGAGTTTTGAGGCTTTTGCCAGTTTTGAATTGGCCAGTGCAAGTTCATCAGTTCTTTGACGGAGGGCCTCCTCCGACATTTTACGTTCAGTGATATTTCTGGCCCCGCCAATAACACCAACAATGCCGTTCTGATCGTCAAGAAGGGGGCCTGAAATTATTTCAAAACAGTAGGTTGTGCCGTTTTTATGGGTAAGATTAAACTCCCGGCTGCCCGAAACACCTGTTTTACTTATAATCGCAATTACTTCTTCGATTTTTCCCTTGTCACTTTCGTCAAAAAACCGGCTGAGTTGCTGCCCTATGCACTCCCGGGGCTCAATGCCCAATGAAGTTGTAACCGATGGGGTTATGTAGGTTACAATGCCATCATTGTCGGTTACCAGAACGATATCGTTCATATTGTCGGTAATCTGACGCATGCGGGCCTCGCTCTTTCTGAGGGCGTACTCCGTTTTCTTCCTTTCAGCAATTTCAGCCTCAAGGTTTTGGTTTGTCAGGGCGAGTTCGGCAGTTCTGTGCTCCACTCTTTTTTCAAGGTCCTTGTTCAGGAGGCGGATTTCCCCTTCGGCAATTTTACGCTCGGTAATATCGCTGAAGATGCACAGTACCGAATGGATATGCCCCTGCACATTCCGCTCGGGTGCAAGCCGAACCTGGAACCAGGATGTGGTTTCACCCCTTGTGATTTCAAGCTCGATCATATTTTCGGTTCCGCCAGACAAAACCGAAGATGCCGCGGCTTCCAGTTTCTGGTAGGCTGGTTCCGTCAGGCCGGCCGACTGGTGGGTATTGCCGAGTATTTCATCCGGTTTCCGGCCAAAAACACGGCTCACAGCCGGATTCACATAACTATATGCCAGATTTTCATCAATTCGGGCAATCAGGTCGGGTGCGTTCTGTACAAGTGCTTCAAATTCCTGCTTGCGGCTGTGCAGCTCTTTTTCTGCAGATATGATCCTGGAGAGCGACTGTATACGGGCCAGCAGTTCCTGGTTGCTGATCGGCTGTACGATATAGCCGTCGGCACCCGCTTCCAGGCCTTCTACCTGGCTGCTGGTGTTGGTATGCATTGCCGACAGGTGAACAATAAAGATATTGGCCGTATCGGGATCCGATTTCAGGCGCCTGCAGACTTCAATACCATTAATGTCGGGCAGATTTACATCAAGCAGTATAAGGTCGGGACGATAGGTTCCTGCCAGTTCCATGGCCATGGTTCCGTTCAGGGCCTCCTCAACCTCAAACCCGTTTATTCTGAAAAGGCGGGTTACTCCCTTCAGCATATGCGGGTTATCGTCTACAACGAGTATTTTGATTACATCAGTCATCTTAATTCCGCCATTGGCAGCTTATCAGACCGGAAGCCAGAAATAGAATTCTGAACCCTTGCCCGTTTCGCTGTCAAATCCGACCGATCCGTTGTGTTTGTTCACAATTGTTTTTACCAGGGCCAGTCCGAGGCCTGTTCTGGAATCGCCGTTCAATGGCAGAACGCTGGTTTTACTGAACGGTTTGAATAATTTCGGATGCTCCGATGCGGGTATACCCTGGCCCTCATCCTTCACAGTAAAATAAAATCCGTTGTCGGCCTTTTCGGTGCTGAGCCAGACCTTGCTGCCGGGCTTTGAAAATTTTATGGCATTATCGATCAGATTATAAATGGCCTGTTCTATCCGGTGCCCGTCTATATTCAGAACAATACCGGTTTCGGCAGAATCATTGACCAGGGTAATATTATGCGATGCCGCCTTTTTGGCACTTATTAATATGGCCTTGTTCAGCAGATGATCCATTTCGACCGGTATCAACTCAAGACCTATTCTGCCGGATTCCATCTTGGAGTAGTCAAGCATATTGTTGATGATGCCCTGCATCTGCTTGCCGGTACTGGTTATAACACTTATAAATTCATCAATCGACTCATCTAAACCTGCTTCGGGCTCACTCTGCATAAATTCACAATACATCTGAATTACCCCGAGCGGGTTACGAAGATCATGAGCCGCACTGTTCAGAAAATGCAGGTTCTGTTCGTTCAGCCTTGAAATTTCCTCATCTTTCTGCCTTATCAAACCCCTGAGCCGGCCTGCTTCATTACGCAGCTTTTCCAGTTCCTGTTCTTCGTGAATTTCATGGGAATTGTTTGAAACGCTCCGTTTGCCCGGATTCTCGTTCACGGGCGATGTGCGTTTTTTTCTCTCTTTTCCCTTTTCCAATAACTGGATGCTCATAGTATGGGACTAATTGTGGGTGTACTGATACCGTATTTATCAAGCTCTGTTTCTTACCTTCCGTGTTCCTGATAAAGTGATCCCATTAACCGGGAAGATTAGAATTTGTTAATAGAATAGTTTTTGCGCCTTTTTGTTTCCCGCTAAAAAAGAAAAAATCATGGCTGACCTGCATCCGCCGGGTGCACCGGTACAGACCCCGTTAACGGCGGGATTTACCCAACATTTACCAAAACCCCGGCTAAATAATGAAGCTGACGGGTGCTTTTCTCAGAGTTTTGCCTGAACGATGGGCCTGATAAATTTCCAGACCGTTTCCGCCATGATTTGATGACCTTCCGGGGATGGATGAATACCGTCGGGCAGGTTCAGTTCAGGTATTCCGGCTACATCTTCAAGAATAAAAGGAATCAGTTTCAGGTTGTTTTTTTCGGCCAGATCGGGAAATAATGCCCGGAACTGATCTGTATAGTGCTGCCCAAGGTTTGGGGGCACCTGCATGCCGGCAATTACAATTTCAACATCGGGGTATGCAGACCTGGTTTTGTCAATAATTTGCTGCAGGTTTGAGCGGGTCAGGTTCAGATCAATGCCCCTGAGCCCGTCATTTCCCCCGAGTTCTAGCACCATCACATCTATGCGCTGGCGCAGAAGCCAGTCTACACGCCGAAGCCCGCCCGAGGAAGTCTCCCCGCTCAGTCCGGCATTAATGGCACGCGCATTCCAGTTGAGTGAATCAATCTTCATCTGGATAATGGCCGGAAATGCCTGGTCCTGATCAATGCCATACCCGGCCGTTATACTGTCGCCGAAGAAAAGTATATTTACAGGTCCATTGTCGGGCCTGTTCTGACCTGCAAATGCAAGCAGCAGTAAAAAAAGAAGTATCATTGTGGCACAATCAGAACGTTATAATTTCATATGAAGTTACGTACAGACGGCTGTATAAGTATACGCCGGGTTAAACGAATATTTTTTACCCAAAATTATATCTTCAGAGAACAATACGGTACCGGTACCGTACAGCGCAGAAAAACAACATAATTAACCTGACAGTTCATGCTACAAATTGAAAACCTGACGAAGACCTATACAAGCGGAAACCGATCCCTTACCGTTTTAAAAAATGTTTCGTTCAGTGTTGAAGACAGTTCGACCGTGGCTATCGTTGGGCCGTCGGGAAGCGGTAAATCGACACTTCTGGGCCTGTGTGCCGGTCTGGATCAGCCCACATCGGGTAAAGTGGTGCTTGAGGGCATCAACCTTTCGGTTTTATCGGAAGACGAGCGCGCCGATGTGAGAAACCGCAACATCGGTTTTGTCTTTCAGAATTTCCAGCTTCTTCCAACGCTTACAGCTATTGAAAATGTAATGGTGCCAGCCGAACTGAGGGGTGAACGCGGAGTTTATGACCGTGCTTTCTCACTACTTGAAAAGACAGGCCTCGCCGATCGTATTCATCACTATCCGTCGCAGTTGTCGGGCGGTGAACAGCAACGGGTAGCCCTGGCACGGGCTTTCATCAACAAGCCAAAAATCCTGTTCGCCGACGAACCCACCGGCAATCTCGACGACGACACCTCTTCGGGCATTACCGACCTGCTGTTCAACCTGAACCGGGATTCAGGTACCACTCTGATCCTTGTAACGCACGACCTTGAGCTGGCCGGGCTCACTGAACGCATTCTGCGTCTGCGTTCCGGAGAGGTCATTTCCGACACGGTCAATGCCCCGTCTGTGTACAACAACGGTGAGAAAGGGTACCCCGCCTGATATGAAACCCCTGGATATGTTTATCTGGTCGCTGAAAATGAGCGGCCGGGAGCTTCGCTCCAATTACAGCAAGCTGCTGCTTTTTGTTTCGAGTATCATATTCGGTGTGGCAGCCCTGGTTTCCATCACCTCTTTCGGCGACAACCTGAACAAGGCCATATACGACCAGTCGAAAAGTCTTCTCGGGGCCGATATCACCCTTCAGGCAAGGGAACCATTTAACGACGAGCTTCTTGCACTGACCGATTCCCTCGGCGGTGAGCAGGCAGAGGAGGTGCGGTTCGGATCTATGGTATTTCTGCCCAAAACAGGTGACTCGAGGCTGAGCCAGATCCGTGCCATGAGGGGTAATTTTCCTTTTTACGGCAGCATAGATGTGGTACCCGCCGATGCCCTGAACCGCTATCAGAACGAAAACATGGCCCTGGTCGATGAAAGCCTTCAACTGCAATACAACGTGCAGCCCGGCGATTCGATACGCATTGGTACACGCGATTACCTGATCGGAGGGATTGTACGGGGTGTGCCCGGCGAGACAGCTGCACAGGGCGTAATCGGGCCGCGGGTTTTTATACCTCTTGAAACTGTACTCGGTTCAGCCCTTCTGCAGCGGGGCAGCCAGGTGACCTACCTCACCCATATAATGAACCCCGACCTGAATACGGAGGGGAATTTCCGCGATAAACTGCGGCCCGTTCTCGAACGCAACCGCGCACGAATTGAAACTGTTGAATCCCGCAGGGCCTCACTCGGGCGGTCATTCCGGAATCTGACCGGTTTCCTCAACCTGGTCGGTTTTATCGCCCTTCTGCTGGGCGGTGTAGGTGTAGCCAGTTCCATCCATGTGTACATCAAACAGAGCAAAAAGTCGATCTCGGTACTTCGTTGTCTCGGTGCCAAACTGCCAGCCATTCTTTTTCTGTATACCTGCCTCTCTCTCATAATGGGCCTGACGGGGGCAGTTCTGGGAATTCTGCTTGGTGGCGCGCTTCAGACCCTTATACCAGCCGTGGTGCAGGATTTCATTCCGGTGGATGTATCAACCGTGCTGTCATTAAGGGCGGTAGCTTACGGCCTGGTTGTCGGGCTGATTGTAACCCTTCTGTTCGTATGGCTTCCGCTGGCCGGAATACGGGACATCTCCCCGCTGGCTGCAATACGGTCTTCATATGAGCCTGCCACAGGGGGTAAAACCAATCTGCTCAGGCTATTTGTGGTCGTACTTCTGGTGGCTTTCATTCTTGCATTTGCCCGCATGCAGACCGGAGACTGGATTCAGTCCCTCTTTTTTACAGGCACAATCGGGCTGATACTTGCCCTGCTGTCTCTTATGGCGGTGCTGATTGTTTTCCTGATCAGAAAATACTTCCCCAACGGCTGGAGTTATGTTTGGAGGCAGGGGCTGGCCAATCTGTTCAGGCCGAACAACCAGACCCGCATGCTCATCATGACCATCGGCTTCGGGACGTTTCTGCTGGCCGTACTCTACCTGTCGCAGCGCGTATTGCTGGATGAGATCAGAATATTCGGAACCAGCGGCCAGGCCAATACCGTACTTTTTGATGTACAGTCGGATCAGGCCGGGCCTGTTGCCGATCTCATTCGAGAAGAGGGCTTGCCCCTGATCGAGGTAGCACCGGTTGTTACCATGCGCATTGAGAGTATCAACGGCAGGACCTATCAGAGCCTCAGGCAGGATACCACAGGGCGTTCATCACGATGGGCGCTTCAGCGGGAGTACAGGGCCACCTATCGCGATACGCTCAACGCTTCCGAGACCATTACCGCCGGTGCCTGGGAAGGTATTTACCGGAATGACGGTTCTCCGGTGCCGGTATCGTTCGAAACGGGTATAGCCGAAAACCTGAACGTATCGGTAGGTGATACGATTGTATTTGATCTGCAGGGCGTTACTGTTGAAACACTCGTTGCCAGTTTGAGGGAAGTGGACTGGCAAAATCCGACACCCAATTTCTTTCTGGTTTTCCCGAACGGTGTTCTGGAGCCTGCGCCCCAGTTTATGGTGATCCTTACACGAACCGATTCCCGGGAAACGTCGGCCCGGTTTCAGCAGCAGATTGTTCAAAATTTTCCCAACATTTCGATAATAGATCTCGACATGGTACTGGCAACAGCCGACTCCATCCTTTCGAAGGTTACCTTTGTGGTGCAGTTCATGGCCCTGTTCAGTGTATTTACCGGTATAATTGTACTTATCGGGGCGGTTATCACCAGCCGTTTCCAGCGGATGAAGGAGAGTATACTGCTTAAAACACTCGGAGCATCCAGGCAGAAGGTAACCCGCATAATGGCAATAGAGTACACACTGCTGGGATTTCTTGCCGCCATAACGGGTACAGCGCTGTCTGTTGCCACAACATGGCTGCTGGCCCTTTACTTCTTCGAAGCCCCGTTCAGGCCGGACCTGCTGCCCCTTCTTCTGCTTGTGTTCATCGTTATCGGGCTTACGGTCGGCATCGGGATGTTCAGCAGCCGTTCGTTTTACAGTCAGCCCGCACTCGACATTATCCGCTCCGAAGAGGTATGAGTCTGACATCCCGGACCACTATGTTCAGTCCTTTGGGGCGGGAGATAATACCTGCATCTCCTCTTTGTTCATCACCATAACCGGGAACGGATCGGTAGCTGATCCGGCATAAAGCGATACATGCGGGAATGGTATCTCAATACCTTCCTCATCAAAGCGTTTTTTGATGTCGAAGTAGAGCGTATTCCGCAGTTTGAGAAACTCCGATTTTTCACTCCACACATGAAATGCAAAATCGATGGACGAGCTGCCGAAACTGTCGAAAATAATGAGAGGGGCAGGCTCCTGAAGGGCTACCGGGTTTTTATTGGCCAGATCCACCAGTATATCGTGAACCCTGGTCATATCCTCTTTGTACGCCACAGAGATCCGGAATTCGAGCCGGCGGATCGGAAAACGGGTAATATTGATGACCTGGCTTTTGAGCATCATCTCGTTGGGTATGCGCACATACCGGTTGTCGAACATTCTGATCTTAACCGACAGTGTATCGATGGAGTAGACCACGCCGGTGGTATCCTGTATGGTGATTACATCGCCCACTTCGAATGATTTCTCAGCAATCAGGAAAAAACCGCTGATTACGTTCGACACGCTGGTCTGGGATGCAAAACCCAGCGCAATTCCAAGTATACCACCCACCCCCAGGATGGGTGTAAGGCTTAGGCCGAATTCAACAAGGATACTGATGAGCAGGATCACAACCCCGATATAGTAGAAAATTTTGCCAATCAGCATTCCGTAATGCTCGCCGTAGTGCCGGGAGGAAACCTTGCGCAGCCACCTTCTCATGAAAATGAGCAACGGAAACACGATAATAATTACAACAAGGGCCCTTATGATATCGGCCATAAGTTCCGGGTTGATTATTTCAGTAAATTGCATATTAAGCTTGAATTATAATTTGATACCCATTCCGGGCAGGTCATGCAGGATTTTAAAAGTACGTTCTGCAAAACTTTTCTTTAAAGGCGTTCTGGGGGCCGCAATCAGTTCTGCACCTTTGGCCTCATCCGGTATTTTCCCGGTCATGTGCACGTCGCTGTGATCGCCCGCCCCTTTCTGATGTATTTCAATATTATCTGACCAGAGTTTGTTGTCAAGGTTGAAAATACTCATTCTCTGAACCCTGATAGCCAGTTTTTCGACATGCAGCTCCGCGTCAGAACTGTTTTTGATATGAATGGGGCATACGACCAGGTGGGGCAGAAAAACTTCACCGCTAACGGATCGCCTGGCCCTTGTAGTGAGCCAGAAACAGGCCTCTCCTTCCGTGAAGGCTCCAAACCATGTTTTGGCCATGATAACCGATGGCACCTCGGTAAGCTGGCGTCTGGCCTTGCCGGCAGCCGTTATCATTACATTAACGGGAATACGGGTATAGATTTTCACATCAGCACCCGGAACAAGCCGGAACGGAAATTCCGGCAAAACGATCACAGGCCGGTCTGGAAATACCGGTTGCAGCCTAATAGCGGTATTCTCGTCTCCGGTTAGAGCCCACCGCGACCAGTTATAATCATCATCCTGAATGATTTCCTTATCACCGGTATCGGTAGTGCTGTGGCTTATCCACACTTCATTGGCCACTGCTTTGTGAAGGATAGTAAGAGGGCCGATTTTGATGGTGCCGATTTTGTTTTCACTGGTCTGGTGTTCTCCCCAGATCTGTTTCGTCATAGTACCTGCCTGTAAAGTGGATGGATGTTAGGAAAAATAGAATATAGCCGGTTTATTTTAAAACAAAGACGCAGATTTATTTGATATTCTAAGTTAGAAATATGAAATTATGTAAGTAATTATGTAATAATTATGTATCTTATAAGAAAACAAGCACTAAACGCTTGGAGGCTATTATGAAAGCAGCGAAAATTCTTGTTCCGTTAGATTTCTCCGAATTAAGTAAAAAAGCACTGAAAGCAGCTGAAGTTTTTGCACAATTATTTGAAGGTACAATTACTCCATTTCACGCCTACATTCCTCTGACCGATCTTGACGGTTTTCACTATCTGGGCAGCGGCGTTACTACGCAGGACAACCTCGTAAATGTTGAAAAAATTATTCAGAACAGGCTCAGGGAAGAAGCTATTGATCTTGTTGATGCACGCTACCTGACCGAGGGGCATATCGGAATCGGAAATCCCGCCCATGCCATAGCCGAAGCAGCCAAAGATTTCGACCTGGTTGTGATGAGCACTCATGGCCGTACCGGGTTTACCCGCCTGTTGCTGGGATCGGTGGCTGAAAAAGTTCTGAGGCTCAGCCATACACCGGTACTGGTTGTTGAAGAGGGTTCGGAGTTATCACCTCTAAAGAAGATATTACTGACTACCGACTTCTCTGAAAATTCCTATGAGGCATTTGAAATAGCCAAAAAGATAGCAATGGCTGCAAAAGCTGAAATTGATCTGTTGCATATTTCCAGAGTCAGTGATCAGGAAGCCATCAATAAGTCTAAAATTACTGAAGAAGTGAGGATGAAAAGCCTTAAAACGCTGGTTGTTAAGAAATTCGGTGATATGAAAGAATCAGTAAAACCCATTGTCATATCATCCAAAAAATCGGCTCATGAGGCCATACTTGAAGAGACCCAGAAGAACAACTACAATCTGCTGATAATGGCCACTATCGGCCGCACCGGTCTCGATTATCTGATGATGGGCAGTACGGCGTCAAACGTTGTACGGCATGTTGAAACAGCTGTTTTGAGCATCAACCCGGTCCGTGCAGAAAAGTAAGTACCCTGATCTGTCGGTTAAATTTTAAAGAGCATAAAAAAAGCCCGGGCAACCGGGCTTTTTTGTTTAATCCGTTTGTAATCAGGCTCAGAAATTCATCTTCATACCAACCATGAAATTAAACCTGTCTACCGACTGGGTTGCACCAACTGACCTAAGCTGGCCGGTACCGAGGTAATCGATATGATTATAGAACGTATTCTCGTCTTGCCAGACTCCATACTGAAGTCCCAGGTCGATCTGGAAATTTGGTCCGGCTATAATTCCAAGACCAGCTGTGAGAAATGACTTCTGCATATCAACCGTTTTGAGCGGGCTGGGCATAAAAGCCAGTCCGACTCTTGGCCTGAGCACATCACCCACCTTCAGCTCAGCGCCGAGCCTAACGTTGAACACATTGTCGAATTCTTCAAGAATACGGTCTTCTTCATCGAATTCAATGGCATCGTCAAGGTCTCTCAGCTTCACGCCGGTATAGTCAACGTACTCGATTGATGCGTGCAGATCAGCTATACCTAAATTAAATGCCGATCCGCCGATCACAAACCGTGAAGGCGTAATAACTTTATAGGTTACATTTCCTATCAGTTCGTCGTCGAAAACATCGCCATTATCGAATGTGGTGGTAATGGATGTTCTGTAGGATTCCTCGATGTTCAGTACCATGGGGGTTGTATAGCTGAATCCGATATTAAACTGAGGGTTGATCCGGTATATCATACCCAGCCTGGCACCATAACCTGAAATATCCGCATTGATACGATCGACAGAGAATATATTGTTGACATCATAAGAGTTTCCGGTATTGTCATGCACATTATCCAGATCTTCCTCCCGAAATATTCTTCTGTAGGAGTAGCTGCCAAGCGGCAGGCTAATGGTGAGGCCCATAAACAGGTTCTCCTGAAATTCGGTAGCTGCCGAAAAACTGAACTCACCAAGCTGACCCCGCTCTATCTGACGGCCGCTCTGGGTAATACCATCGAATTGTTCATCCGTAAACAGTCGAAGCACGGAAAACTCCTCGCCGGTATTATCGTCAACATCAATAGCAAAGGCATTGAATGCTACATCACCGTAGAAATCGCTGATAAGATAAGCATCGGTGATCGAGCTTGTGCTATTGAACCCGGAGAACCGGAATGCCCTGTTGAAGTCTGCAAGCTGGTTATAGCTGCCCGAGAAGACAAGGGAACCGACATCGACAGGCACACTGTAAAGGAAACCAACATTGGAGATAGAGGTTTGTCTGTCGTCCAAATTTCTGGTCTGATTCAGAAAAACGGCTTCCTCACTTACCGACCTTGAGCCGATACCAAAGCTGAACACATTTGTTTTAGCCAGGGCCAGCGATGCAGGGTTTTGCAGAGCTGAACCAAGGTCATGAAAACTCGCGACCGATGAACCGGCAAGACCCATATTGGCCGCATCCTGAGAGGGGTATACGGTGCTAAAGCGGAGGGCGTCAAACCTGTTTTGTGAGTTTGCCGTACCTGCTATAACAAGGCATAACAATCCCACAGCTGCAATTTTTTTCATAACGGGAATTTTTGGTTAATAAAGAGAAACCGACCTTAACGGCCGGTTACAGAGTTAAATACTTATATCAATTATTGCGGTCGGAGCGGGTCCGGCTGGTAGCCTGACGGCTGCTGCTTGATGACGTTGTGCCCCGGGTTCTTACAGATGAATCTGATGTGTTTGATGTGTTTGAAAGAACGGTTCTGGCAACCCGTTGAGCGGTATTTACTATCGCAGACTGACGGTTATTGGAGATACCTGTATTCACACCTGTTTGCGGAAGTGCGGATGCAGGGGCACGGTTATTGATTACTGGAGCAGCCAGAACTGGTGAACTTACAGCCGTAGTTCTGTCACGAACGGAAGTCATATTAATGTTACTGTTCACATTATTACTGTTCACATTAAAGGGCATTGAAAGAGCCGATTCATTATTCCGGTTCCTGTTGCTGTTGCTGTCGGAACCTGAGCCTGTGCGCGTACGCGCAGGGGCAGCTGTTCCTGAGCCACCGGAAGAACGTGCGGGTGCCGGGGCTGCTGTACCCGAGCCTGAACGTGTACGGGCTGGTGCCGGAGCAGCTGTACCCGTATTACCACTGGGCCTGGATGGTGCTGCGGTGCCCGATCCGGTACGGGCTGGTGCAGGCGCGGGCGCGGCTGTACCCGATCCGGTACGGGTTCGTGCCGGTGCCGCGGTTCCCGATTCGGTTCTGGTTCGTGCCGGCGCTGCGGTGCCCGATCCGGTTCTGGTCCGTGCCGGTGCTGCGGTTCCC
>RECM01000185.1 GCA_007694035.1 Balneolaceae bacterium | reverse complement strand
ATCGCCGCCATAAGCCGTACTGACCTCACCTTTCCCCGCATCCAGGTCTTTCAGTAATCGCTCGTGCTTGCCACCGGTGAGATCTACGAGTAGTTGATTTTGGTGAAACGGGGCCATTGACGGTACTACCGGCACGATAATGTCGCCGGCGAGGTCTTTAATATTGGTTGTAGTGCGGATTTTCACGGGATAATGGGTACTCGGTTGATTGATTCGATGCCTGATCTGTTTGTTTATATCTGATTATCGGGTGGCAGGCGTTTGTTCAGTTTCGCCCGCTTTACCGGGCTGCATTCATTATTAAGCCTGATAAACCCTGATGTTAATGGGTATATACAATTTTCATTTCGTGAAAAAAAGCCATTTAAGCGCCCGTGGAAACTCCTCTCCCCAGGCTTTTTCGTTGTGTTCGCCGTATTCACTGATGTTCAGCTCTACTTCTATGGCATCCCTGTTCGGGTTCAATGCGAGGCTGTTTTTGAAACTGTTCAGCAGCGTAATCAGTTCGGAGCCCTCCCGGCGACCCCCGTAAAGATAGATTTTGCCCGAAAAAGTAGATGTTTCACGGTTGAACAACTCCGCGAGCGACGGACTCACCCACAGCGACGGCGAAAAGATCATCAGGCGGCTGTACAATTCGGGATGCTGTGTAACCGCGTAGATGCTGATAAGCCCGCCCATGGAACTGCCGCCGATCCCGGTATGCTCGACTCCGGGAAGGGTTCTGTATTTCAGGTCGACCCAGGGTTTGAGGGTTTCAGCCAGGAAACGGGCATATTTTTTTCCATCACCCACACCGAGCTTTGTTTTCTGCGATGGGGTGAATTCAGCAATGCGCTCATCCTCTGCATGATCGATGGCCACCACGATCACATCCCCCAGCCCCTTATCTTTAAGCCGTGCAAGCTGGCGCCGGAGTTCCCAGCTGCCAAACGGGGCGTAATCATCGAACAGGTTCTGCCCGTCCTGCAGGTAGAGAACGGGGTAGCGGCGGTCCGTTTCGTGGTAATCGTGCGGCAGCAGCGCGGTTATGCGGCGTGTTTTTATCAGCTGCGGGATCTCAAAGGCCTCGCTGATGATGTCGATAAGGGGCATCAGGTCCGGATTATAGTCCGGGCCCCCGTTACTGGTGGTGTTTGATGCGAATGGATGCAAATGAAAATGGCCGGATCGTGTAAGGATTTCGGTTATTGTAAGTAAAGACTGAAAAAGCCAAAGATACGACCGATGGCTTAATCTTCAATATGGATGAACCGGATACAGGGTTATATTACATTACATGGTATTGCGTTCTGTTACGACATCAAATCAGCGTTTGAATATCTTGTTCGGTTACTTCAGCATTGTTCACAGAGTAATATCCCATTACCTGTTACCCATTATCTGTTATCCGTTATCTGCAGAAACGAAAATGAAAAGACATCATCAGTGATCATTTTAAAAAAATGACGTTGTTTACAAAACGGTTCATAATCACCCTTTCGGCAGGAATGTTTGTCCTGACAGCGCTCATGCCCGTTGCCCGGGCTCAAACCCATACGTCCCTGTTCGGCTGGAATGAGCGAACAAAACAGATAGTGCTGAATCAGTACCAGAACTATGGTGGCCCTTTTTATGATCGCGGGTTGTTCCGCCTGTATACACCAATCATGTCGAAGGAACACGATCTGGACCTGGTCACCTACGATTTCTCCATGATTGATGACCATGGCTGGCACTACAACAAGCAAAACAGCGTGAGAATGTATGTAGGCAGTTTTGATCTGGGTGAATTTCTGCACGGAGCAACCATCCGCAACTATATACCGGTAGCCAGTGGATTGACCCTTCCCCTTGTAATCGACCGGCGTTTCAATATGCGAACCGACCGTACGATCATATGGCTTGGCCTGGATTATATATACAGGGACCTGCACTCATTTGGTTTTCTTCAGTCGGTGGCGGAACAAAAAGCCGATTTAAACGGGATGATCTATTACCGTTTTGGAACGCCAGCAACCGGGTGGATTCAGGCCGAATTCACCTTTATGGACTGGGCAAACAATGCCATATATGGCCTGGGCGAATTCCGCGGTACCGGGTATCACAACAGCCGTAAACATGAGCGGAATCCCCGACTTTTATCATTTAAAGCGGCTTCACCCGTCTGGAACCAGTTAAGGGGTGAGCTGATGGGTGGTCTGATGACCCGTAGCCGTTCAAAAGTCGGCCCCCTGGAATTCGATGAGCTGAACACACTCGACCGGCAGCGGGCCCACTGGTTCGGGGCCCTGGCTGAATGGGCAAATCCAAACCTGACTGCCGCGCTTACCTGGCAGACGCGATACGCCAACTTCCGCCGTGAAAATTATCTCGATTTTTCAGATATCCCGCATAACGGATCCTTTGATGTGGATGAGATCAGATACGGGAATTTTCAACTGGAAAATACGCTCGGCGGCATCATCGCGGTCCGGTATGGCCGGCTGCACCTGCACAACCATATTCAGCACAGCTGGATTCGCGACAGAGAGCGCGACATTCACGAGAGGCCATCGCAGTGGTATTCCAACATCATCTACGCTCCGTTCGATTACCGGGAAACGAGATGGACCCTGAGGCACCGTATAAGCTGGATTCCGGAAGGGCCCGGGTTTACGGCATCGCTGGAATGGTCATCAATGTACCACGATATGTACAGCGATTACGAGTTCGAATTCCGGGGAAATCCGGTCCGCGCTTTCGATTACCGTCAGTTGTACGAACTGGCTTCAATTAATGAAAGGCTCACGCTTATTCTTGGATACCGTTTCAATAACAGTACCAGGGTTGAAATAGGCGCATCGTACGATGTGGATGGCGACCGCGAACAGGGTTTCTATGATTATATGGTCGACCGGGACGCGCGGCGGTTTGACGGCGGGTTTGGAAGGTTGATTGTTTTTTGGTAAAAAGTGGGGAAGTGGGGAGCTGGGGAAGTGGAGAACTGGGGAATGTGGAAGTGGGCAAAAAGCAGAAAGCAGAAGGCAGAAGTACAGGGATTCCCTATTGTCATGCTGAGCGCAGGCTGTAGTCGTACGGTGATGTTGAAGCAAATGGGCAGTGCTGAGCACTGCCCGGCTGACAGGGAATTGAGATAATATTGGGATGAGTGGCTTTTGGGAATTTTTTGAGGTTTTAAAAAAACCTCCACGCCCTTCGACTTCGTCCCGGTGCCCGGGACTGCGCTCAGGGTGACGCGTTTTATATCGGAACTGCGCTCAGGCGGGCAGTTTTTTTATTTGCTTAAGGAGCTCTTCGGGGACGTCGATTTCCATTCGCAGGAGCATGGAGGCATGGGTTTTGCCTTGGGCATCGAGTTTGAGGGATACGGTGCCGCCACCGCCGAGACTTTCGTGCAACAGGAAATTGAGGGCCCCGATATTCGGCATTTCAAAACGCTCTACTTTTCCCTTGCAGATGTGTTTCATATGCTCTTTAACCACACTGGTGGTGAGCTTATCAACAAGAAAAGGGTACACATCGGGATGGCGGGCAATGATGCCCACGTTGCTGGCATTTCCCTTATCGCCGCTGCGCCCGTGGGCTATTTCTATGAGTTTAACTTTTGCCATTTCCCTGCTTTCTTATTACCCGCCCTATTTCATAAACCATCTCATTCTCTTCGGCAAACAGTTCCCTTATGTCGTGGATAAGATGCTGGTCTGTTATGGCAATAAGCCCGATACCAAGGTTAAACGTCTGTCTCATGTCATCCTCAGGCACATTTCCTGTTTTTTTTATGAGATCAAAAATAGCGGGACGGTCCCAGCTGTCCCAATCGATATCCAGTTCATATCCCTCGGGCACAACACGTTTTGTGTTGCCTATTATGCCGCCCCCGGTTATGTGTGACAGCGCTTTTATCCCGTCGAGCGATTTCAGCTTTCTGATGATGGCCAGGTAGGACCGGTGTACCGCAAGCAGTGCCTCACCTACAGTAGTACCGAGATCATTCACATGGTCATCGATCTTGTATTTGCTGAAAAGTACCTTTCTGGCCAGCGAGTAGCCGTTGGTATGCAGCCCTGAACTGTTAAAACCTACCAGGATGTCGCCTTCGCGCACATCTTTTCCGTCGATAATTTCGGACCGGTCAACCACTCCAACAACTGTGCCTGCCAGGTCAAATTCACCTTCCTTGTACAGATCCGGCATTTCGGCTGTTTCACCGCCAATAAGTGCGCATTCGTTCTCACGGCAGGCAATGGTAAACCCTTTAATCACATCGTAGGCCACATGCTGTTCGAGTTTTCCTGTTGAAAAGTAATCCAGAAAGAAAAGGGGTTCAGCTCCGCAAACCGCAATATCGTTAACACAGTGGTTTACCAGGTCCTGCCCGACGGTATCGTATTTTCCGGCCATAAAGGCCACTTTGAGCTTGGTTCCCACACCGTCAACACTACTCACCAGCACCGGATCGCGGAAACCGGTGAAATCGGGCCTGAACAACCCGCCGAATCCACCAATATTGGAAAGAACTCCCGGGGTATGGGTATCTTTCACCATCCCTTTTATTGATTCAACCAGTTTTTCACCGGCCTGGATATCGACCCCTGCGTCTTTGTATGTAAATTCCTTTTTGCTCATATGAACTCCTTTGCCACAAGTTAACCAAAGTGATTTGAAATTATGGAATGCAATAAAAAGAGTTTTTCCACAGGGGTTTTCAATAAGTATATATTTTAAAAATAGGTTTAGTAATTATAGTATACAGTGTGGATATGTGGATAAGCGCATTTGTTCATATTCCACCCCTTAATAAATGTTTATTTGTTTATAACAATGTGGATATCGCTGATGATTAAATGATGAACTTAACCCATCTTTACAGCACGTTCATAACATCTGCATATATTCCGCACAGAATTTTCATTTTAATAACCCACAGCCGGCAGGGCTGGCTATAACTTGTTGGCCTGCCGGTTCCTGATGTGCGTTGATCCGCATAAGTAAATTTGCATTTTAAATTATGAGGTACCCCACAACTTGCAAGCCGGTTATCAACACACTTTTCAACATATAAAACAGACAAAATGAGGGCAGTAATACAGCGTGTGAAGAGCGCGGCGGTTGTTGCAGACGGCATCACAACAGGGCAGATCGGCCGCGGCCTGCTCATCCTGGCAGCAGTTCACCGGGATGATGATGAAACGCAGCTCAGGTGGATTGCCGATAAAATACTCAAGCTGCGTGTATTTAGAGATGAAGAAGGGAAAATGAACCGGTCGGTAACCGACGAAAACGGCGGTTTGCTGGTTGTATCGCAGTTTACCCTGTACGGCGATACCCGGAAGGGCACACGTCCCAGCTATATAGAATCGGCCCCGCCCGAGAAGGCCGAAAAGATGTACAACGACCTGGTACATTACCTCCGGGAAAACAGTAATCTGACTGTTGAGGAGGGAATTTTTGGTGCCATGATGGAGGTTTCGCTGGTAAACGACGGACCTGTTACCATAATACTGGACCGCTGATGGGCCTGATATTTCTCTTTATTGATGGAATCGGCCTTGGTGCGCCCGGCAGTGCAAATCCATTTGAAAGCAATGCACTGGCCGGTTTTTTAAAACTGACGGGCGGGCAGAAGCTGACGGCAAAAGCCGACCGCATCAATGAACCCGGTCATCAGTTTAAAGCGATAGATGCCAGGTTGAATGTGGATGGTTTGCCACAGAGTGGTACAGGCCAGGCCGCGCTCTTTTCCGGCGAAAATGCCTCCAGAATTCTCGGCAGGCACTTCGGGCCCTATCCGCACTCCTCCATCCGGTATCTGCTTGAAAAGCACAGCCTGTTCATTAAAGCCCGTGAACAGAATCTGGATGCCCATTTCATCAATGCCTATCCGGACATTTTTTTTGAAAGGGCCAGCGCCCGGAACCGCTGGAGCTGTACCACGCTGATGACCCGCAGCGCCGGACTTGCCCTGAACCGTGTGGATGATGTAATGAAGGGCGAAGCCATAACCGCCGAGATAATGCAGGATGTGTGGCGGGCGCAACTCAGCCTTGAGGTACCGGAAATTTCACCGGAAGAGGCGGCCCGGAGGCTGGTGATGAAGCTTGAAAATAATGACCTGGTGCTCTATGAGTACTACCTCACCGACAAAGCCGGCCATTCCATGGACCCCGTTATGGCGGTGTGGGCTCTTGAACGCCTCGATGCGTTTATTCAGGCCATTGTGCGCCTGCTGGATACATCCAAAGATACGCTTCTGCTCACAAGTGACCACGGAAACCTGGAAAATCTGGGCATAAAAACCCATACGCTGAATGATGTACCCCTGGCAGTGCTGGGCAAAAACGCCCGCGATTTCAGCGAGGTGAGGTCCATTACCGACATCACACCGGCTATACTATCGTCACTGCAGCCTTAACATGTAGACGGATCATCTGTACCCGGTAGCAGGCCACACCGACGGTATCCGGTAGCAGGTAGCAGGCTGCATCGTCAGTACAAGGCAGCAGGTCACAGCATTCAGACCCGTAACGGGCCGCTACTTCGGTACCATGTAAAATGTGAGCACAATACCTGGCTGACTGAAATGCTTACTTGTTTACAACAAGCGTGCTTGCAAGCATATCGTGCAGGGCCTGTTTCCTGGGGGTAAAAGCGGCAATAATATAACCAAGCATCAAGATGGCAGATGAAAGGATTTTACCGAGATGGCGCCCGACGGCATTCATCAGAGAAATGCGGTTGCCACTGAGATCGGTAACCTTAATGCCCATAATGCTTTTACCGATGGTGGCCTGCTTTTCGGAGCTTTCCTGATAAGTGAAATAGGCCAGGGAGATGATAAAGGTGGTAATATTGCTGAATGCACCGGGATCGTAAGCTGCGCCGCCTGTGACCAGTGACCGCAGAAAAAGGAGAATTGAGATAAGAAATGAGATCAGTATACCGTCGATGATTATAGCTACAAATCGTTTCCAGAAACCCGCGTAATTATCCATTTTACCCTCGCTGTTGGTTGGTTAGTAATTGTTTTGATGGTTTTATATGGCATAATGGCCTGCAATTAGTGCTGTGACAAACCACATGCTTCGGCATTATGAATATAGAGGTGAGCGCTTTTTTTTCATAACTGCCCTTTTCCCGGGTAATTAACCAGGTAAAAATTTTAGAAAAAAGATGAGTTTCAGATTTTTCAGAAGGGTCAGGATTGCACCCGGCCTGGGTATGAATTTCAGTAAAACCGGCATGTCGGTATCACTGGGAGGCAGCCTGGCGCGTTTTACCACGGGCACATCCGGCAGCCGCTTTACGGCGCGCCCGGGCATACCAGGCCTATTCTATACCAAAAAACTGGCATCACCGCAGCCCAGGCGGGATGGATATATTGAAACATCCGGGCTTGAGGGTGTGATTTCCCGTCTGAATCCGGGTTTTGTATCCGGCCTGTTCCTGCCCGCCGAAGAGAAGGCTTTTCTCGAGGGATTGAGGCTGCTGCTTGAAGGCAGCGAAAGCGAATCGTTCGAAAAACTGCTTGAGTGCTATACCCTGCCCGACGCGGCATTTCTTCTCGGATTTCTGTTCATGAAATTCGAAAACTACGATGATGCCGTGAAAGCATTTCTGCATGCGCTGCACAGAAAAGACGAACTTGGATCGCTTTATTCCAGGTATGATGTGGTTCCCACACTGGCCTTACCGATTACCGAACAGATTACAGCCGGTGTTCAACCCGATGCGCGCGGCGTGCTGCTCGGGCTGGCAGAGGTGTACCAGCTTAAAGGGGAATACGAAAAGGCCATTGACTGCCTCCGGCAGCTGGTGCTTACCGACGAATCGGATCCCGTGGCAAAGCTGTCGCTGGCAGAGCTGCTGGTTGAAACAACAGCTGGCAGTAAAGAGGAAATGGACGAGGTTGTGCGCCTGGTGGGAGATACGGAAAACAGATCGGACATCCATGCGGCGCTTTTGTTATATAAGGGCAAAGCTCTTTTCAAACTTGGTTTATATAAGGCATCAAGAGATACACTTACGGCGGCCTGCCGGCGGACAAAGAACAGGTCGGAGGTACTGCTCCGCACCATCCGTTTTGAACGTGCCCTGGCCTATAAAGCGCTGAATGAGGGCCAAAAAGCACGTCATGAACTGGAAAAATTGTATAGTGAAGATCCTGAATTTGATGAAGTTAGGAAATTATTGAATTTCGCCTGAACAACATTTGGGAATTCCGGTGCGTAGTAGTGCTGTAAACCATAACCAGACCCAAATGTTATGTTATATACAACCATCCTCGCTATCACGATGCTCGGAACGGCCGTAACGAACAGCAATGCCGGGCAGCGGTACGATCATAACCATAGCTATCCTCACGATCGGGTAATCTCGGTCATAACGGACTATGATGGCATGGTCGAGGTTGTGCTGACACGGAGTCACCTTATTGTGACCCCAATCCATCAGGCGCGGTACAGAAGATCGTCGGCAAATACTTCGGTATCGGTAAACATACCAGGGCCTGGTATTCAGGTGATACTGAGAAAAGATGTGCCCGTAAGGTCAACGGTGCGAAGGCCGCAGTCCCGTTACTACCCCATAGAATCGATCCGCAATCTCCGCCACCACCGTGGCGAGCTCGTTATAGTACATCAACATGGCCGCAGAACCGTACAGGAGTATGTAAGGCTCGACGGGCCACGGCAGTATCCCCTTGAATTCAGCAAAAGGGACGTAAAACGGATGGCCGATGACCTGAAGCGGGTAAAAAGGAACCGCCGTTAATTATCGGGGCAACAGCCATGTTAAACACGGCCACCCGCGAATTTTTGCTTGTTTCAAGTCTGGTTCATATGACCACAGTAGATAATATCCTGTAGAAATTAAACAACCAGGGATATATCCCGGATGGTCATATGATACTATTTCAACAGCATCATTTTCCGTGTCCGGGTATAAACGGGTGTTTCCAGCCTGTAAATATAGACACCGGAAGCCAGCGCTGAGGCATCAAAATCGACATGGTGGCTTCCGGCCGGCAGGTTCCCGCCTGCCAGTTCAGCCACCTTCTGCCCGACCAGGTTAAAGACGCTTATCTGTACAAATGCCGGCTCAGGGAGATCAAACCGGATGGTGGTAACCGGATTGAACGGGTTGGGGTAGTTCTGATAAAGGATGTAACTGTCTGGCACACCGGTTTCACTATCGAGGGATGTAATCACACTGCCCTCCACAATGATATTGTCGAGACGAAGGCGGGTGCGATCATCGTTTGCGCTGTTCAGGTGTTCGCCGGTGTGATAATACTTCCACCAGAGCCTGATCAGAGGCAGATTTTCAGCCGTTTCGGGGAGTGTTACCGGTCCGATGGTTTGCGAGTGTCCGGCAATGCCCCTGCGGCGGTATTCAACGGGTTCACCATCTGCGCCGGCCACATCCAGCAGGGGGCCGTCAACACCGACCTGGTACTGCAGTCTCAGATTGTATACGAGAGAGCCGGGTTCCAGCGTGCCCGCTGTAAAGCTCACCCTTATCTGTTCCATGCCGATTGTATTAAGCGACAGTACCGCCGCACCGAGCCGGTTGGCGGGATATCCGGGATTTACCGCAGTGCCTGCTGTATTCAGAAAAGAGAGCCCCCCGTCGGCCAAACCGTTTATGCGGGTACCGGAATTGTGGTTATAGGCACCGGATGTGATATCCGAGGGCAGTGCCTCCGGGCCGGGATCACTTTCATCCATATAATAGAAAGCCATGTTTCCGGGGTAGGTACCCGCTTCGGCATCGGCTGACCATGAATTGAAAAAGTACGGTTCTGCACTCAGATTATGGGGATTCGGAAAGATGCTGTATTCCTCATCTATATCAAAAACAGCCGTTAAGGTGATATCGTTGTCGGGCTCAACCGTGATGGAGGCAGATGTTTCAACCGTTTCGGCCCACTTCACAAAACGATAACCGGCTGATGGAGTTGCGTTAACTTCGATGGGTACACCTGTAAAATAGATACCGGTCCAGGGGTATGGATCGTCCGGTATACCGTCTTCTCCGGGCACGATGTGCAGGGTGTTTACCTGAACCGAACCCATTGCCCGGTTATTAACATCAACGGAAACATTGTATGTACCCGGTAGATCAAACTGCTCGATTATATGATTGCGCTGATATTCGGGCCGGTTTATCGAAAATTCTTTCATACGGTCAATAAAATGATACCATCGTGTCATGCTGGAAGGATGAGCTGCCCTGTGAATATGCTCAGGCATATAGGGTTCAATTCTGGTACTTTTGCGGTCTATCATTTCCAGGACACGCTGTGGCAGGAACGTGGTGTTCATCAGATCAGAAAAACGATTAATAAAACGGGTTCTGAACGTTTCGCTGGTGAGCAGATTCCGGAGAAGGAAAGTTGACCAGTCCGGATTTGGCCAGTCGGTATTTCCGGCTTCTGTGGCAAATGCAAGGGTATTATGCGTATATATTACATCCCCGCTTTCAAATCTGCCGAATCCAAAATCCGTATCATACATAAGCCACCGCCACCTGCCGTCGTGTGAATGATGATCAGGGCCCGCAATGGAATCGGCCTGATAACGCCAGAAATCGATATTGTTACCCGGCCAATCGGTATTTCTTATATAAATATTGGATATCGTATAATCAATAAAATTATCGATATCCATCATCCGGGACACATGATTATAATGTTCCGGCTCCGCTATATTATTCTGGCCGATATAGTCTGTCATTGCCAGATAGTGAGAGTTGCTGCCCTCTTTTACTATGCCCTGCAGTGTGAGAATATCCACGCGGTCGGGATCAACCGAATGGACCCTGGCCAGATAGTGACGATCGTAGCGTTCCCTGATATTGCGGATACCCCAGTATTCCCCATTCAGAAACAGTATGGATGGGCGGTAGGCCTGGGTGTCGAAGTTCAGGTGGCGTACCAGCGTTTGAATGAATCCGTCGCGGAACATACTCATGGGGAGGTCATTACCAGAGTTTCTGAGAATAAGCCTGTTGTATGATGTATCATTACTTTCAGGGAAAAATGGATAATTGAACCGGCTATCCCCATAATCGGAACGGGCATATAACCGCAGTGATTTCAGGGGGTATCTTCTGCTGGCTCCCCCGTGAATTCTGGCACCGGCGTCGGTCGAATATACTTTTGTACCGTTTTCAAATAACTCCAGATGAACAGGCCTTTCCCATTCGTCACCCCTCAGATAATAATTGGATGACTGGTAATGAATCCCGTTATAATTTACACCCGGTACATAAATACCGGTTTCATCACTGAAAAAGTTAACCGAATCGGATGAAATTGATATAACGGGAAGGCTGTAACGGGATTCGGCACCGGGGTGTACAAAATACGTATGGGTGGTGATGTTGCCCGGCAGATAACCCTCCCGCATAATACGCGCCCTGACAATAGTACCCTTGAAAATTTCTGATGCAGGTGCGGCCCAGGGATCACCAGGAATGGTTGTACGGATGGTCGAAAGGTTATTCGGCTGGTCTGACCGGTCTTGTATTAGCATGGGACCGTTATACAGAAGTGAGTTTTCGTCGGGTTCTGAACCGTCTGTTGTGTACCTGATAGTTGCACCGCGCCCGGTTGGCGAAAACGACAGGTTAAAGGGTTCGCTGAAAAACCCGCCCGCTTCAGAAAAAGTCACATCGGGTAACAATCCGAGAAAACCGGACCCGCTGTTTGGATCATTGGGAGAAGGATCCGGGAAGAAAAACCAATTGTCGGTGCCATCAGGATAGCGGCCGTATGAGATATCCCTCGGTATGGGGGTTGGCGGAATTTCATCCAACCTGATTCCTGTGGGGCTGGTAAGAATGATCTCCTCGCCATCGGCGCTTATGCTGAACCCGGTATGAAGCGGGCGCCCGGCGGCGCTTCTGTTTTTACCCGATGCCCAAACCAGCATAAACGAACCCGGAGCAATTGATGTATCTGGAAAAATCCATATGAATGGCTGATCATAACTATCGCTGAGTCCGTGCAGATATAGCGAAACGGTGTCTGGTCCGGCGTTGTAGAGTTCAATCCAGTCTTCATAATCGCCATCTTCATCAGCCAGGGTAGATCCGTTTGACGCCATCACCTCGTTGATCACCACCTGCCCGTAAGAGCTGTAACCGTAACCTGCAATCAACAGAATTGCCACCGACAGCGGAATAATTGTGAACGCTCTCCTGAATAATGATGTATAACCCCGGCTCATATATAGCGGAATTTGCGGTATTCTGTAGTATGGTGCTTCATAGCCTGTACTTGCCGGTTTTAAAATATCAAATATTGTTAATCCCCGAAAGCAATTAAAAATAACATGAGGAAGGCATAAAAAAAGCCGCTACCGGAGACCGGGCGGCTTTAAACCGAGTAATACGCTGGTGAATCGGGTGGGATTCGAACCCACGACCCACGGCTTAAAAGGCCGTTGCTCTACCAGCTGAGCTACCGATTCATCGATTTTTCCAAAGGCCTCAAATATACCCACATGTTATACACAAAATCAACAGATAAATGATGTGCCCGGTAGCATATTTCGTTGACCCGGTTAATGCGTGCCGGGTTGTTTTTCACAGAAAAAGGGTATAAACTCGGATTAGCACTGCAAACATTACCAGACAGATTGAACCGTTGAACAGTTGCTCTCTGTTTAACAATCCGGAGGCCCTATAGAGATACTTCTACTGATAAATACAGTAACCTTAATATTCCGAGCTATCTCCTGATAACATGAGCTTTCCGGACCTTTCTGCAGGTGGTAATCCCGATTACTTCCATATACAGATATCTACGCCCTTTGCTGTTGGCGACGTAAATGTATACCTCATCAGGGATGAGAAAAACGTGCTCATCGACTGCGGGCCCAAAACAAAAATTGCCCATCAGACTCTGGTTAATCAGCTGGGCGAAGCGGGGTTGAAACCCGGCGATATTGATGAAATATGGCTCACACACGGGCACCCCGACCACTCCGGGCTAGCGGCCATGCTGCGCGACAGGCATGGCATCAGATTGCTTGCCCATCGCGGGGAGAGGGGAAATTTCGCGAAAAATTCAGACCGGCAGCTGTTCGGTGATTTTTTTAAGGAGGCGGGTGTGCCGGGATATCTCATCCACGAGATGGATATGCAGCGCAAATGGTACGAGGTCTATTTCGATGCCATGGAGATGGACGGATGGATTGATGATGGCGACGAGCTGTCTACCGGCCGCCACCATTTTACGGCTCATCATTTGCCGGGTCACAGCCCAGGCCATCTGGGCTTCACCGATGAAAACGGCCATATGTTTTCGGGTGATGTACTGCTGCAGCGAATTTCGACGAATGCTATCATCTCCTTTGATCCCGATACCGGTGAACGGCTCAATACGCTTCGGCAATTGCGACAGTCGATGAGAACCATGGCCTCTGTTACCGGCATGGTCTTTCCGGGCCACGGGCAACCATTCGACCGGGCCGCCGAAACGGTGCAGCACCACCTGGAATCACACGAAAAACGGTACCTGAAAATACTTGAATTACTGTCCCGCGGCCCCGGGTCACTGTTCGAAACCGCTAAAAAACTGTTTCCCGAAATCGAGCGCCCGGAACTGACTTTTCTGTGCATGTCGGAGGTGGCCGGATTTGTAGACAGGGCCATTATCGAGGGTTTTGCCCAAACTGAAATCATCAATGGGCACAGGGTTATAATCGGAAATGTGCCTTTAAGTGATATTGCCTGCCGGTAACCGGATGCCTGCAAGGGCAGTTTTGCATTATGATCCGGTAAGTCTGCGCCCGCAATCAGTTTACCAGGGGCAGTATGCCGTTTATGATAAACTGCACCCCGATACAAAGGGCGATAAAACCCATCATTCGCGTGAGTGCGGTCATGCCGGTATTGCCGAGCACTTTAACCATTCTTTCCGACAGAAACAGAACCGTGAACGTGGCCATGCTCACCAGAATAATGGCAACGGTAAGGGCAAGGTAGTCGAACGGGAAATCGGCCTGCGATGCCAGACCCAGCACAACGGCGATACTGCCCGGCCCCGACAGCAGCGGCATGGCCAGGGGACTGAATGAAATATCGGGCTTCAGCCGGGCCTCGACCTCATCTTCGTCGGAAAGTTTCCGGCCGCCCTCATCGGGGTTCAGCAGAGAATACCCCCAGCGCATGATCAGCAATCCGCCGGCAATACGGATCCCCTCAAGTGTGATGCCGAAAAAATTGATGATATAGGTGCCTCCGTAGAGGAAGGCCGAAAGGATGAACACCATAAATACAGAGGCCTTAAACGCCTGACGTGTCCGTTCGGCCCGGGTACTGTCCTGGGTCAGGGCCAGAAACACAGGCATTGCCGTCAGTGGATTGACTATGGCAAAGATGGAGATGAAACTGGTGAACAGGTAAAAGAGGGCATCCAATGGGCAGGGGGGATTTTGTGAGGGCCAAAGTTAAGAGGAATCGGGGCCAATTAAAAGGATAATCCGGGCTCATTTGATCAAACTTAATCTATGGTAACCCGGTTGAATGCCGGGAAAGCGCAGGGTACCAGGTCGAATTTCAGGGAAGAGCCAACGTTGTTGAATACGATTTTCCGAACCGGTCAGTTGAGCCGCCCGGCCAGGTGGTTATAATCTTTCAATACCGTAGCAAGAAAGGCGAATGGCTGCAGTTCAGAGCGGATATCCATCTTCTGTTCGAGTACTGATTTCAATTCGGAAGCCAGCTTTTCGTAGGTATTCCAGTCGTAGTGCCGCCCCGTGCGGTCGATTATATTCTTAATCATGTTGATGTCCCTGTCGGAGAGCCGTTCCACCTGGTGGAACAGTGGTTTGTAATTTTCCTCGACAGCGGTGAGCATGGTATCGTGCAGCGACATCTCTTTTTTCAGTTTTACCACCGTAGTGCCAGCAGCCATATCTCCCAGGCGCTGCCCTTTTCCGCTTACGATGATGGTTATGAGGGCAATTGAACCCGTAAAGGCCTGGATTTCGATAATTCCCAGCAGCCAACGCAGCAGATACCCCCCGATTCCGGCTTCGGTACCGTCTGCCTTCATCACACGGGTGTTCATGATTTTTTTTCCGGGGCTCTGGCCCTGCAGCATGATTTCAAAAAACGGATGATAGATAAACAGGGGAAACATGATCAGTATCACCATCAGCCCTGTTGTGATCTGCAGGGTGTAGGTGGAAAACAGCAATCCCATAAAAACCAGATAGCCGATCATGATCAGCCCGTCGAGTATTGTGGCAAGAATCCTGTCGGAGATGGTGGCAATGGTATAATCAATGCCTATATTCTGGGCGGTTTCTATTCTCAGGTCAGCCATTGGTGTAATTTACGGTAAATAATCAGTCTGGAAACGGAAGATGAGGGAAGTTACTTTTCTTCGCAAGAACGAAAAAAAATGGTCGGAGTTTGAGCAGCTGCTGTTGTCGGGGGGTGACGCGCACCCCGGGGTTATTACCGATCTGTATACGCAGATCACCGACGACCTGGCATATGCGCAGACCTTTTATAATGGCAGCCGCACTCATCAGTACCTGAACGGCCTGGCCCGGCGCGCTCACAACAAACTGTACCGCGACCGCCGCGAGCCCTTCGCCCGTATTAAAACATTCTGGGTGGATGAGGTTCCGCATATTATGTACAAAAACCGCCGGATACTACTGTATTCCTTCATCATCTTTGCCATATCGTGCGGTATTGGTGCCATTTCGGCCGCTAACGATCCCTTGTTTGTACGGCTGATCATGGGCGACCAGTATGTGAACATGACGCTCGAAAACATCAGCAAGGGCGATCCTATGGCCGTGTACAAGTCGATGCAGCAAACCGACATGTTTCTGGGCATCACCTTCAACAATGTGCGCGTGTCGCTTTTCGCTTTCGGGGCCGGGCTGCTTCTTTCATTCGGTACGGGGCTAATCCTGTTCTATAACGGGGTGATGCTGGGATCCTTTCAGTACTTTTTTTATGAACACGATCTGCTGTTCACATCGGTACTCACGATCTGGATACATGGTACGCTTGAAATTTCGGCTATAATTGTTGCCGGGGCAGCTGGCATGGTTATGGGAAACAGCCTTCTTTTCCCCGGCACATACAGCAGGCTGCACTCCTTTCAGACGGGTGCCCGGGAGGGCCTGAAGATGGTGGTTGCACTCGTGCCGGTGTTTTTTGTGGCCGGGTTCCTCGAATCGTATGTTACGCGGCTTACCGGGATGCCCGATGTGTTCAAGGTGGGTATCATCCTCTCATCGCTGCTGTTTGTAATCTGGTATTTTCTTATCTATCCTGCCAAAAAATCAAATAAATATAACCATGTCGAACGCCCATATTGAATTCCTCCGCACCCGCGATATCGGTGAAGTACTCAACGCATCCATGTATTTCATCAGAGACCACTTCAAACCGATTTTGCGGTCGGTCATCTACATAGCCGGGCCGGTACTGCTGGTTGTGGTCATAATCAGTTCGTTTTATCTGGCCGGCGAATTTTCAGCGGGCGAAAACCTGATAGCGACCACCATGAATGGCAATATACTGCTGCTTTTTGTCAACAACGTGCTTGCCATACTGGTGACGATAGTGATCATTGCGATAATGTATGAATACATCTTTTTGTGTTACCAACAGGGCATACGGGCTTACGAGGTTGATGAGGTGTGGTACGCGGTTAAAAAGCGGATATTACTTTATGTTATGTACAGCGTATTGACTGGTATTATCACGTTTATTGGTTTCCTGTTCCTGATTATTCCCGGCATCTATATTGCCGTTACGCTATCGTTTGTGTACATGGTTGCTTTTCTGGAAGACCGGTCTTTTGCCGATGCCGTGAGCAGGTGCTATGAATTTGTACAGGGACACTGGTGGAATACTTTCGGGCTTCTACTTCTGGCCTATGTGATATACTACATCATTACCATGCTGTTCAGCCTGCCGGCACTCATCTATGGTGCCGTGATCGGGTTAATGGCAGCCGGTGGCGGTGAAACCAGTATCAGTTATTTCTTATCGTTTGTAATCAACCTGTTTTCTTCGGTCAGTTATGTTGCAATCATCCTGCCGGTTACGGCCCTGGCCTATCAGTATTTCAACATTATGGAGAGAAAATATGCCCCGGGACTTTCACGGGATATCGAAAACCTGAAATCAGCGGATTGAAATACGGTGCATTAATAGCGTTGGTATTTTTGATGTCAGTATCCCCGGTTTCCGGTTTTGCGGCCGATGAATCCCGGGATTTGAGAAAACCATCGGAGCAGACCATGCACGAGCTGAAGTCAGAGCTTGTGTATGAACGCGCACCCGATCAGACGCCGACGCTGATGCAGCAACTGCGGGCCTGGCTCTTTGAGCGCATATCCAGGTTCTTCAGTAACCGTGTGGCTGCAAACATCTATACGTATGCCTGGTACATCTTTTTCGGAATCCTGCTGCTGTTTGCCATCATCATGCTGTTCAGGAGCGAGATTAATGCGGTATTCAGGGTGCGTGATTCGCGGGTGGAAGCGGGCCCGGTGCACTGGGATGTGGATGACATCGAGGGGCGCGATTTTCTGAAAATGGCCGGCGATATGGTGGAACGGGGCGACTACCGGTCTGCGCTCCGATACCGTTATCTGCACCTGATCCAGCTGCTGTCGGCACGCAAGCTTATTGTATGGAGGCCCGACAAAACAAATCACGATTACCAGCGCGAAATAGCAGGTACCCCCTTCCGCGATGTGTTCCGTTATATGACCTATCTGTTCAATTACACCTGGTATGGTCATTTCGAGCTGGATCAGGCCACGTATTCCCGGGCAGTCGACAGTCTGAAGTCGGTCGAAAAACAGATTGAAACGGGGGAAGGGTTATGAACAAGGACAGGAAGCTGTTGCTGTTTGTAGCACTTGCCCTGGTTGTGATACTGGTCGCCGACTGGATGCAGCCCCGGCCGGTGAACTGGTCGCAGTCTTATTCCAGCCGCGATACGATTCCCTACGGGGCCTATGGACTGTTCAGGGTGCTGCCTGAACTGTTTCCGGGTTCAGAGATCAGCACCATCGGCCTGCCGGCCTACGACTGGCTGAGCAGGCGGAACACCGGGCTGGATGAATCATCCATGCTCATCTATATCAACAATAACCTGGTTTTCGATCAGTTCGAGACGGGGCTGCTGCTGGATTTTGCCGACAGGGGCGGTACGGTGTTCATGTCGGCCGAGCAGTTTTCGGATCCCCTCGCCGACTCGCTGGGAATCCGGCTGCAGGAGGGGATGATGAGCAACCTGGGGCTCAGGGGCATCGATCTGCTGGGCGACCGTGACTCAGACAGTACCGGTATATCGGTGGTCAGGGAAATCACCGGCGGCGAATCACCGATTTACCGGTTTCCGTCCTTCCTGGTCACATCCATAATAACCCGTTATGATACACTGAACACGAAGATTCTGGGAGTTGGCGAAAGAGAGGCCTACGGGTTCAGCGACAAGGATGCTGTGAATTATATCGCCATAAAACGGGGCGCGGGAACGATATATGTACATACCTCGCCGGCTACACTAACCAATTACTTCCTGGTTGATGATGGTAAAAACGGGTATATCTGGGATGTTATGACGCAGCTGCCCGACAGGCACATCTACTGGGATGAATACAAAAAAGTGATGACAGCCGAAGCGCAAACCCCGTTACGATTCATACTGTCGATCACCACTCTGCGCTATGCACTATATCTTGGTTTGGCTATACTGCTTCTGTTTATCCTTTTTTCAGCCAAACGCCGTCAATCGGTAATCCCCATCCACAGAAGGCCGGTAAATGCAACTGTCTCATTTGTGAAAACGGTAACCAACCTGTTCTTCGGCAGGGCCGACCACAGGGATCTGGCCGAGCGAAAGATAATCTATCTGTTCGACTACTTCAGGAGGGAGCTCGGCCTGGAGCAGGTACCGGGAGAAACGATCACACCCAAAGCGGTGGCCGCCCGATCGGGCATTGAAGAGCAGATGATAGAAGACCTGTTCAGCAGCATCGCGGCGGTACGCGACAAAAGCTTCATAGGGGCGAACGAACTGAAATCGCTCAACACGCAAATAGAAACCTTTTACAAAACAACCCAACGTTAATGGAATCAGAACAGCCTTTTGAAAGCCGGTTAAACCTGGATGAACTCCGCACGGCCGTGGATAAAATCCGGAAGGAAGCATCCAAAGTGATTATCGGCCAGTCGGATATGATCGACCTGCTTATCGCGGCCACACTTGCGCGCGGGCATGTGCTCATTGAGGGGGTACCCGGCATTGCCAAAACGATGACTGCCCGCATTCTCACCAAGTGTTTTTCAAGCGGTTTTTCGCGGGTGCAGTTCACTCCCGACCTGATGCCGTCGGATGTGATCGGTACCAGCATTTTCAACCCTAAAACCCTCGAGTTCCAGTTTGTGAACGGTCCTGTTTTCTCCAACTTTGTGCTGATCGATGAGATCAACCGGTCGCCGGCCAAAACCCAGTCGGCCCTGTTTGAGGTGATGGAGGAGCGGCAGATCACCATCGACGGGAAAACCTGGCCCATGAAACAGCCTTTCATGGTTCTGGCAACCCAGAACCCGATAGAACACGAGGGCACCTACCGCTTGCCGGAAGCCGAGCTCGACCGTTTTCTGTTCAAGATATTCGTTAACTATCCCGGTGTTGAGGATGAGGCCACCATCCTGTCGACCTTTCACGAACGGGGCAATGTGAATCCCCTCGACTCCATCGGGGCAGTAATTACGGAGAAGGAACTTCTCGGGTACATCGACACCGTTTCGAAGGTGCAGGTGGACGGGCAGCTTTTCGGTTATATCGCAAGGCTGGTTACGTCGACCCGGAACCATCCGGCACTGTACCTTGGGGCTTCACCCAGGGCGTCGCTGGCCATAATGAACGCCGGCAAGGCCATTGCGGCGATGGACGGGCGCGATTTTATTACCCCCGAGGATGTACAGTATGTGGCCCGCCCGGTAATGCGCCACCGCATTCTGCTTATCCCCGAAAAAGAGATGGAGGGAACCACCCCCGACGATGTGATCCGCCAGATTATCGAATCAACAGAGGTACCCCGGTGATCCGTTTTATCCGCAGCCTGTTCATAACCGGCCGGCTCATAGTTTTGCTGCTGCTGGTAGTGGCGTTCTTCGCATTGGGCTATTCGTTTCCGCCCATGCAGAGCGTTGCAACGGCATCGCTGTGGATAATCACCGTTCTGGTTGTGATCGACCTGCTGATGCTGTACGGCAGGGGTGACGCATTCGAAGCGGAACGGTTTCTGCCGGCCAGGCTTTCGAACGGCGATGAAAATGAGGTCACCCTCAAACTGAAAAGCAACTATCCGCTGCACGTTGATCTGCAGTTGATCGATGAACAGCCGTATCAGTTCCAGGCCCGTGAACAGATGTTCACACTCCGTCTTATGCCCCGGGAAGCGCGGCACCATGTGTACAAGGTTGTGCCCACCGAGCGGGGCGATTACCGTTTCGGCCGCATCCACGTATTTGTGAGTACAAACCTGAAGCTGATGCGCCGGCGATACACCATTCCGGCCGAGCAGAATGTGCCGGTGTACCCCTCCTTCCTGCAGATGCGCCGGTTTGAACTGCTGGCCCGCGCCAACCGTCTCGACGAAATTGGCATCAAGCGCGTACGCCGGCGCGGCCACTCCATGGAATACGACCAGATCCGCGAATATGTGAAGGGCGACGATATCCGTACCATCAACTGGAAAGCCACATCCCGCAGTACATCCCTGATGGTGAACCAGTACCAGGACGAGCGGGCCCAGGAGGTGTACACCGTGATCGACATGGGCCGTGTAATGAAGATGCCCTTCAATGGCATGACCCTGCTCGACTACAGCATCAACGCCGGGCTGGTGATGAGCAATGTAGCGCTTATGAAGCATGAGCGGGCGGGCCTGATCACGTTTGCCGATACGGTAAAAACCACGGTGAAGGCCGAAAACAGGCGCTTGCAGATGGGCCGGATCATGGAAATGCTCTACAATCAGCAGACCGATTTTAAAGAATCGGGTTACGAACAGCTCTACGCGCACCTGCAGAGAACGCTGTCGCGACGAAGCCTCATCCTGCTATTCACCAATTTTGAAACCCTGCACGGCCTGCACCGCAACCTGCCCTACCTGAGGGCCATCAACCGGCGGCATCTGCTGGTAGCGGTATTTTTCGAGAATGCCGAACTGGCCGAAGAGATGCGCAAACCCACCCGAAAACTGTGGGACATCTACTATAAAACCACCCTCGAGAAGTATATATACGAAAAGCGGGAAATCGTGAAAGAGCTGAACCGGTATGGTATCAGCACTATCCTCACCGCGCCCGAAAACCTGACGGTGGATACGGTGAACAAATATCTGGAGATTAAATCCAGGGGGCTTTTATAGTAACCGTTTATAGGAACCGGTAGGCGGGGTTGCGGATCCGGTATAAAAAAGTTGGCCCTTCAACCGGATATAATGGAAGGGGATGATAGAGAAAGTGCGAAAATCCGGCTTTACATTATTGGTGGACAGCACTAATAATGCAGCATAAAATCAAGAAGGATGCGAAGTGTAAATCAGGGTGCAACGTGAATCAGGGTGCGCCGTGAAGCAGGATGCGACGTAAATCAGAGTGCGCCGTGAAGCAGGATTCAGTTCCGCTTATGGAAAACCGATTGTAATGTAGTGATGCGAAAAGGAATCCGTGAACAACTGATAAGATGTGTAATCTCAGTTGTGTAATCTTTGTGTGATGAAAGGGCCTCAACACAGATTGAAATCCCATATCCGGTTGATTTTTAATATGACAATGCTAACGAAAACAAGGAATAAGTGATGAGAATTTCAGGATTATATACGATAATAACTCTTATAATTTTTCTACTTGCAGAAACCGCTTCTGCCCAGCACGGGCATAAGCGTGCTCAGCATGACCACGGCAAGGTCGACTTTGAAACCTCCTGCACTACGGAAGCACAGAATCATTTTATTAATGGTTTGGGAATGCTTCACCACATGATGTACGACCAGGCGGCCGATATTTTCAATGAAGCGATTGATGCCGATGCGGAATGTGCGATGGCCTGGTGGGGAGTTGCGATGACGCAATTGAACCCGTTGTGGGCCCCGCCCAACGAAAAGACCTTCAAAAAGGGCTATGATGCAATCAGGAAAGCGACAGGCGCCGGAGACCCGACGGAAAAGGAGATGGATTATATTCATGCCCTGAAAGCGTACTACACAACGATGGAGGAGTCCGGTTTCAGGGAGGGGCTCAAAGCCTGGGAACGCGGGCTTAAAAAAGTCCACAAAAAATATCCCGACGATATTGATGCGGGCGCGTTCTACGGCTTGTCGCTTCTGGCAACAGCATCGCGCGACGACGACACATTCAGCCAACAGGCTAAAGCCGGCGCCCTGCTCGAAGAGTTGTATGAGAAGGCACCGGAACACCCCGGGCTGTTCCACTACATCATACACGCGTACGATAATCCGGTTCTGGCCGAAAAAGGGATCGAGTTTGCCCACGGTTATGACAAACTCGCCCCTAATGTGCCGCACGCCCTGCACATGCCGAGCCATATTTTTGTACGCATCGGTGAGTGGGACGAAACCATCGACTGGAACCGCCGTTCGGCCGACGCTGCCCTTGAGCAGCCTGTCGGGAATCTGACCTCGATGCACCACGCCCACGCACTCGATTATATGATCTATGCCTATCTGCAGCAGGGCCGTGACGGGAAAGCGCAGGAGGTGCTCGATGAGTTAAACCTGACCAGGAACTATCAACCGGGTATAGCCGCCTATAATATTACAGCAGCCCAGGCCCGTTTCCCGCTTGAGCGACGTCAGTGGGAAGAAGCTGCAGAGCTACCTTTACGTGTTCACAGCGAGTTTCCGTGGGACAATTACCCTGAATTTGAGGCCATTACCAAGTGGGCCCGCGGCATTGGCGCGGCCAGAAGCGGAAATATCAAGGCCGCACGCGAATCCATGGATGGGCTGAAAAAGCTGCATGAACGGACGGTTCAGAAAGGCGAGGATTACTGGGCTTTGCTGGTTGATGCTCAGCGAAAAACGGTACAGGCCTGGATTTTGCAGGAAGAAGGCAAATACGAAGAAGCCCTGAGGGTGATGCGTGAAGCGGCAGACCAGGAGGACTCGGTGGATAAACACCCGGTAACGCCAAGTGCCGTGTTGCCTGCAAGAGAGCTGCTGGGCGACATGCTTATGCTACAGGGGAAACCCGGTGAGGCCCTTGCTGCTTATAAAAAGACGCTGAAAATCTCACCGAACCGATTCAACAGCCTGTTCGGAGCCGGGATGGCGGCAAAGATAATGGGCGATACCGACCAGGCCAGAGACTATTTCGCGGTTCTCCATTTAATTGCAGTACCCGAAGAAAGCGGCCGGGACGAGCTGGAACAGGTATCCACATTTCTTGCGGGCAATTGAGTGTGATCGGGACGGATTAATACAACAACCAGCCACATTCTTGGCAAAGGGGCAAATGAAAGGGACCGGCCGGATCAGGACAATCTTAACTGATTGTCCGTCCGGGACCGGTTTTGCAATCAGGAATCATCAGCCAATTACCCGCACAAGAGTCATCAACCCACATACATCAAATACCTGTACATCACCCAGAAGTGGCTGAAACTGCCTCCCAGAACGAACAGGTGCCAGATTTCATGGAAACCAAAAACCTCCGGGAAGGGATCGGGTTTTTTGAATCCGTAAATGACCGCACCCACCGAATAGCTGAGACCGCCGATTACGGTCCAGGTAATCGCCCCGGCAGGTACAGACCCGATCAGGTCGGGAATGGTGAATACCGCCAGCCATCCCATAAACAGGTAGAAGGCAACCGATACCCAGCGCGGGGCTTTTATCCAGAACAGTTTGAAAAACATACCGATTACGGCCAGTGACCAGATGGTGATGAACAGCACCCATTTCATGGTTCCTTCGAGCGCGATCAGGCAGAACGGGGTGTAGGTACCCGCAATCAGCACGTATATCATCATGTGGTCGATCTTTTTAAGCCGCAGTGTTCCTTTTTCCGGCAGGTTGAACATGTGGTAGGCTGAACTGGCGCTGTAAAGCAGGATCAGGCTGAGGCCGAAAATGGCAAACGACAGGGCGTGAACGGGCTTCTGCAGGGCTGCGGCACCGTACACCATCAGGGTCATGGCAACGACCGACAGCAGGGCACCGAAAAGGTGGGTGAGGCAGCTGACGGGATCCTTGATTTTACTCAGCAGTCCGAGCATTTTTCGAAATCCTTTGCCATTTCTGTTTTCATTGCCGAACGGCTGTTGATGTTAACCGGCTGGCTGCCGGCAGCAGACATGTATCCGCCTGTGTTGGTTATGGTTGTGTCTCCGCCGGCGCTTTTTCGTAACCAAGTACCGGAGAGAGCCACTTTTCAACTTCTCCGACAGCCATCCCCTTGCGCCGGGCGTACTCTTCGATCTGGTCGCGGCCGATCTGGCCCACGGCAAAGTAATCGGATTCGGGATGGGCAAAATAGAGCCCGCTAACCGAGGATGCGGGGTACATCGCGAAGCTTTCGGTAAGGGTAATTCCGGTGTGCTGCTCCACCTTCAGCAGGTCGAACAGTATCCTTTTTTCGGTGTGATCGGGATTGGCGGGATAACCCGGCGCCGGGCGTATACCCCGGTAGGTTTCTTTGACCAGCTCTTCATTACTGAGTTTTTCGCCGCGGGCGTATCCCCAGATTTCTGTGCGCACTTTTTTATGCATCAGTTCGGCAAAGGCTTCGGCCAGACGGTCGGCCAGGGCTTTGAGCATGATGGAGCTGTAGTCGTCGAGCGCATCGTCGAATTCCTTCAGCTTTTTTTCGATGCCTACGCCGGTGGTAACGGCAAAACCACCGATATAATCGCTGATACCCGTCTCTTTGGGAGCGATGAAGTCGGCAAGCGATTTGTTGGGCTGCCCTTTGCGTTTCTTCACCTGCTGCCGGAGCATGCAGAGTGTTGCCCGCACGGATTTCCTGGATTCATCGGTGTAGACCTCGATATCCTCGCCGGTGGCATTGGCGGGGAAAATTCCGGCAACAGCCCTGGCCTGCAGCCATTTTTCAGCGATAATGAGGTCGAGCATATGGTTGGCATCGGCAAACAGTTTCCGGGCCTCTTCACCTGAAACGGGATCTTCGAGGATGGCCGGGAATTTGCCGCCCATCTCCCAGGAGATGAAAAACGGCGTCCAGTCTATAAATTCACGGATTTCTTCGAGCGGATAGTCGTCCCAGTGGCTGATCCCCGTCCGGGCGGGCGTTGGGATTTCGGCTTTCGCCCAGTCGATGCGCGTGCGGTTGGCCACAGCCTCCTCGAAGGGCAGAATCTCTTTTCGGTCCTGGCGTTTGGCGTGATCTTCACGCACTTTTTTGTACTCGTTGCGCACATTTTTCACGAACTCAGACTTGTGGATCTCCGATGTAAGACTACTCACAACGGGCACACTGCGTGAGGCATCCAGCACGTGAACGGTGGTCCCACTGTACTGAGGTGCGATTTTTACGGCCGTATGCACGCGAGAAGTGGTTGCACCGCCTATCATCAGGGGCAGCGTGAAGCCTTCACGCTGCATTTCGGAAGCCACATGCACCATTTCGTCAAGCGACGGGG
>RECM01000182.1 GCA_007694035.1 Balneolaceae bacterium | reverse complement strand
TAAGTGATCCGGCCACCATTTCGACGTGTACGGTATCGATGCTCGCCACCAGGTCGGCTACATTCGCGTTCGGAAACTGAATCACATTGGTGGCTTTGGCCAGCATGGTCAGGCCCATGTCGTCGATGATCATGTCGTAAACGCCGATTTTTGGTTGGCCGCCGGCGTGGGTCTGCCAGGTTTCGGGCAGTTCCACCTCAAGGGCGCTCATGTAGAAGCCCCTGAACAGTTCGCTGGTCTCACCTTCGTAGTTCTCGGGAAAGGTGATGCCGGGAGGGTTCAGCACATCCGAAAAATCGTAGAAGAGACTGTCGGCCAGTATGGTCATGCCCGCTCCGTTTACAATCTCGGCGCGTTCGAGCGTGCCACCGAGTATGAGGTCGGTCCATGAGGTACCCTGGGCCGAAAGGCTGGCTGCCACCTTTTTGTTCGGATCGTTGTCGGGCGAGGGGATGAGCCAGTCGCGTGTGAACAGGGCCTCCAGCTCGATGCCGTACTCTTTGAAGCCGTCTTCATCCCATTCGATATAGCAGCCCAGGTGGTTGGTGTCCGGCTTTTTGAAAACAAACTGAATCTTGTTGTTCACATTGCCCAGGGTGATATCTTCGACCAGCTCGATACGTCCCGGGGGCATTTCTATATTCGAAGGATGGAAACGGATGTTTTTGCCCCTGAACCCCAGTCTTGATGTGCCCCAGCTGGCAGGTACCGACTGGGCCGCGATCATGTTGAACTCGGATTTGTCGCTGCGGAAGACCATCTCGGTTATCGCGTATTCGGTGCCGTTCGGGAAATTGAGGCCCAACGGCATCTTCACGGGATTGGTGTATTCGGTAAGGTTGTTGTAGGGGATGGTCAGATTGGTCTGGCCTTCCACCCAGTCAACCACCTCATTGGCCGCCTGGTTGGTGAATGGTGCCTGGGCAAATGCCTCCAGCACCCAGTCGACAGGGTACACCGGGGCGGTATCGTACTTTTTCGCGATAATTTTGCCGTCGATCAGCTTTTTATCCACATCCACGGTTATGCTGTCGAATTCGACTTCGACCCGGGCCATGAGCCAGCCGATATATACGGTTCCGGCACCTGAAAAGGCTTGTCCTTTTGGTGTCGATTCCGTTACAATGACCTCGAATTCGCCATTCTGGCCGGCATAGAGGGTGTCGGATGCGGCGAGCACGCCGGGCGGGGGCAATTCTTCCTCTTCTTGTTCCTCTTCATCGTCATCCTCGGCCGGGGGCGCCGGAACGCTTACCGTAAAGGTGCCAATGCTGGCAAAACCGGAATTGCCTTCTACATAGGGTTCATCATCGAACGATACGGCCTTAACGCTCCAGGCGAAATAGGTGGTTTCCGACGGCGGATCAAGATCTACAGGCCAGAGCATCTGCGTCATGCCTGTTACTTCCTCTTCAATGACCGGGTAATTCACGAAAAATGCCTGGCTGGCGGCCTGTGGCGGGTTAACCTCGGTTACCGTAACAATGTACTTAACGCCCATTCCTGCCGGTGGAGCAGGCGTTACCGGTGTCCAGGCAAGTTGTGTGCCGCTCAGCATCTGAGGGGTGAGCTGTATGTCGGATGTGGGGTAGATCAGCTCCGGGGCCTGGTAACTGGTTATATTCATCGGCATGCACACCTCCTGCGGTGTGGATAGTACCTGACCCTGCAGGTCGTTCAGAGATACGCAGAAGGAGTAAAAACCGGAGGGCAGCAGACCGGTCTGTGCGATTTTCTGTTCAAAACTACCCGAAAACTGGAGGGCACTGTAGCTAATGATCTCATCCGCCATAAATACCTGTGTGCCAAACTCAAGCTGCCGGGATGAAACCTGGTTCATTCTGGTTTCCACAACAGGGCGGCCATTCTGCAGCATCCTCACATTGATTTTATACTCCGTGCCCTCAAGCCTTGGGCTCGTGTTCGTTACGGTCAGGATCGCGATTTCCGACCGGTTCACCCAGTCTGCAATGCGCGGGTTCGGGTTGGAGTCCACGCTCAGCGTGATCGTAACCTGGGCCGACGCTGCAGCAGGGATAAGCAGGATACATGCTAAGAGCAGCATCACAAGCCGTTGAATGAGTGTGGGGGTTGGCGAAGAAGTTGTCATAGTGGTCTTGTGGTTATTTACCGGAGTTCCGGCAGGCTGATATTCTTGTATGGATTGGTCAGAAACGGGTTTGTACCGAGATCTGGAACCGGTTCTCAACGGTAACGGCATCGGGCCTTGACGATCCGTACCGGTAATTCGACAGATTCCATGATGCCCGCAGGTCGGTATTGCCGGCAATCTTGTAATCCGCTTTCAGGTTCAGCCGTAACCGGTTGTCGGGGGTAAACTGATCACGCGAAATAGTGGTCCAGGTGAATAGCAGGGAGGGCACGAGCCGCCTGTCGTACATGCGGTAGCGCGCGTTCAGGCCGGCGTTAATGATGCTGATGTCGGCAGCCGGGGTTCTGTTCTCCAGGTACATCCCCATCACACCCAGACTGAGCGGCATCTCGCTGAACATCACCTGGTAGTTACTGCTCACACTGATGGAGGTGGTATTCTGAAAACTTCCGGTAAACAGATTGAAATCATCAAAACGGCTGTAGTTAAAGGCGCCCGATATGACATGTGTGTGCACGGCCGATTTAAACTGATACGTGGGAGCAACCGAAAAGGAATTGTTGATCATCTCAATGCGAAGCGTGTCGAGCGATACATTGTTGCGGAATCCGAAATTGGAAAAATTGGTGTTTAATGAAAAAGCGTCGGTAATCTGGCTGAAAACGTTCAGGTTGATGATGGTCCGGTTGGTCTTGTCGGTTGTGGTATCGTTCAGATTGTTGGTGCGCAGCCCGAACGACCCATTTATGAACAGGCGGTTATTCATCAACCGGGCGCTGCTGTTCACCTTGTAGTCGATCAGGTCGCGTTCAACCATGCGGAAACCGGCAGGCTGAAATCCCGCCCCGGCATAGCGGAACTCGCCACCGATGGAGAACTGTTGCTGTTTCCACTCAAGCGAGGTTACATTCGACCAGTCGGCATTTGATGAGGCGTTTATACTCATAAAGCCGGCCATTATGTCGAGAACCGCGTTGTCGTACGGGGCTTCGGGCCCGAGCAGATCGTTGGTAAATACGGAGCCGGCGGTCTCGGTGCGGAACAAAAGCGACTCCGACAGGCGGATCTGCAGAAGGGGCGACAGGGTAATTCCTTCACCGGGCCTTATACCCGGAGGGATCGCGTTGATGGATTGTTCATCGTCGGAGGCTTTCACAAAATTGATCACTAACCGTGTACCGTCGGCCTTGCCGTAGCCGATACGGCTGGCCAGGATGCGCTGCTCGTACGCCCCGGCAATATTGTTGAATGGATCGTATTCAACGCCGATTTGGGATTTTCCGTAGTTGATGGTGAACAGGAAATTACCGGGATCAAGCTCGAGGCCCATGCCGAACATCGCAATATCGCCGGTTGTGAGATCAGAGTACGTGGGGGTCTGCGTTCCCAGAAAGCCCTTGATCCATTTGTAGGTGGGGTTAAAACTGATGTTGTTTCTCGGATTCTGGATGTAGTCGATCAGGCGTTCATCAGGTTTTGAGGGCAGGTTGTAGGTATTCTGCCCGGTAGTGAGGTGGATGGAGAAGGGCATAGTGAAATGGCGGCCGGCCGACAGGGTGGCGTCGGCGGTAAATCGCCCGAGATTTTCCGGGTGGCGGGGCCGGAAAGTGGCGTAATTGGTCTCTGTAAACCGGTACGCATCATAGTGCAAACCCAGCGACCCGCTGAAGTTGAAGAGGGAGTTTTGTTGCCCGGCAACGGTTCCTGCCACTACTATCATAAGTAGAATGACAAGCGCAAAAAATCTGAAAATCGGCATGTATTACCCTGATTGTAAAATGAATCCATGTCCTGCACACCTACCGGGCAGGAAAGCTCCTTCAAACCACATTAATCACAGCGTACCAAATCGGATACACTGATAATGAAAATATTTTAATAATGGTAAAGTCTACTGCAATCGGAAGAAGGTGTTCCCGGAAAATCAGATAACTGCCTGATTCATCTGATCAGGATGCGTGATGTGCCCGCGCATTGTGTGAATTAAAGAGGTTGTTAAAATACAGGACCGCGCAAAGGACCTTGATTCTACAAACAGATTGCGGGTGATGTTCATAGGTTGGCACTATTCATCTGGGTTTTACGATATTTCTGTAAATCGCTGTGATCAAACAGCGACAACCCCTGTTTTCAGGAACCCGTACTGATATTGTACATAGCTGGTTCTGTACAAGCAGGCTATTATAAAACCGGGCCATTAAATTTACCGGGCTAATGAACATATTGGTAGCAGGATCAACAGGCCAGCTGGGATATGCAATTACAAAAATGCTGGCTGAAACCGAACATGAGGTGACCGCTCTCCATCGGGCATCATCAGATATAGCACCGCTCGAAGAACTCAACGCATCCGGATTTTCGAAATCAGGCAAAGTCGCGGACCCGGATGACCCGGTAAAAAAACGAAAAACCGGGATCACTCTAACAGAAGGTGACGTACTTGATAAAAACACCATTGAGAAAGCCGTCAGAGGTATGGATGTTGTTATATCGACGGTCAATACCAATGCGCCGGTCAGTAAAGATGACAGGTTCAAAACCACAGATTTGCAGGGCAACATCAATTTGATAGATGCTTCAAAAAAGGGTGGCGTAAAGCAGTTTATCTTTACATCTGGCTCGGGCTTCGGTGAACAGGATCGGAAAATTCCGGTCATGAAGTACAAACGACTCGTTGAACAGGCCCTGATTGATTCGGGAATACCCTATACCATTTTCCGGCCACCTGCATTCATGGATATATATTTCGCATTTCTTGGTACAGATCTGGTTCTGGAAGGCGAAAGAGTGCATTCACTCATGCGGCCATTCAGGTTTTCAAACCGGTTTTTTGATGGTATACGAAACGATATTGAAGAAAAAGGCCGGTTTAATTACATAGGAAAGGGAACAGCCCGAACATCATTTATAGCGGTAAGCGATGTAGCCCGGTTTCATGTAAATGCTGCCGGAAAAGAGGAAGCCCTGAACAGGATCATACCCATTGGCGGACCTGAGCAGCTCAGTGCTCTCGATGTAAAAAAAATCTTTGAGGATGTGTACGGGGGAAAACTGACGGGTAAATCCACGCCCGCTTTTGTAATGAAAGTGATGTCGCATCTGATGAAACCCTTCAACCCGCATGCCGCGAATATCATGGCGCTCAACTATGCCGGGGCAACGATTGATAATGTAGTTGATGGTGCCCGTGAAACAGCCGAACAGTTCGGTGTTGAACTTACTCAGGCCCGGGAGTTTGTTGAATCAAAACTGATGATCAGAAAAGCCCGTTGATAAAAAATTGAATAAAGAAAAACGGGATTCCGGCTATATACCGGAATCCCGTCTTAAAACTATAAATTGTCAGATAATGGATTGATAAGTTGCTATTTACCGGCTTTCAGCAGGTCTCTGATTTCGGCCAGTAATTTTTCCTGCTCGGGAATAACGGCAACCGCCTCAGGTTTCGCCTCTTCTTTTCTCTTAGCTTTTTCAAAAGCCTTCACAACCATAAAAATGGCGAATGCTATGATTGTGAAATCAACAATATGCTGAATAAATACTCCATAGTTAATAGTTACAGCGGCAGCTTCTGTTGTTGCATCTTTTAAAGTGATCAATAAATCACTAAAATCGACACCCCCAAGAAGAAGCCCGATAGGGGGCATGATAATGTCGCTGACGAGTGATGAAATGATGCGGCCAAATGCAGCACCAATGACAACAGCAACCGCCAGGTCGATAACATTACCACGCATTGCGAACTTTTTGAAATCTTGCATTAAACTCATGTCAGTTGGATTTAGTTAGCGTTAAATGTAATCTAATGGTAATGTATTTTTTTTTGTGCAACAAGAAATTCGTACATGGATTTATAATTAGTAACTTTTCCATTAAGTAATTAATAATAATAAATTAATAGATCGTTTATCAAGGCCTCCTTGCTGGTTCGGCCAGCCGGCTCTGCACCCCGGCTACATCCACGGCGTAGACCTTGTACCACCAGCGCTGCGCGGCCCCGTCCGGGTCGGTCCAGCGGGTCTGGTCTTTGCCGGTCTGCCCGACCTGTTCGTATATTCCGGTGGAGATATCAGACCGGTAGATGCGGTAGCCGGCCAGGTGGGGTGAGCGCACCGGCTCCCAGAACAGCTCGGCGGCAGGAGTTACGCCGGGAGCTGTACCATTTCCGTTCGCGTCCCCATCCCCATTCCTTTGCCCGTTGCCTCCAGCCTCACGTGAACCTGTCCACTCCACCCTCAGGTTACGCACATTGGCGGGCGGGTTGGCCGGCCTGACCATGATTTCGGCCACCGGTGAGGGCTCGCTCTGGTTACCGGCCGAATCGACGGCCGTTACGCGGTACTGATACGTCATGCCCGGAACTACTTCCTCATCGAGAAAATTCAGCACATTCCTTGGGAGCAATGCGTGGGGTTCCTTACTGGTTGGTGGATTGTCGTCATCACCCCTGTAGAGCCGGTATCCCACAACATCGCCATCGGGCGAAACACTCCAGTTTACGCTCACCCTGTAACCGTCATTTTGATTCACATAAATATGTGAGGGTGATTGCGGAGGAGTCAGATCCGGTATCTGGATTCTGGTGAACACGGTATCACTCCGGTTTCTCGAATGGTCAACAGCTACAATAGCATATCGGTAAAAGTCACCTTCTGCAAGCCCCTGCCGGGCTTCTCCAGGATCTGTAAAGCTGGTTTCAGTGACTTCCGTATCGAAATTGATCTGTGACCATGATGGCCCTGCACGTGGATTGTCGCGAACACGCAAAAGTATATATGTCCATAAATCGTCTGCAGGATTAAGATCCCGCCATTCAAGTAAAACCGTTCCATCTTGCTGAGGTGTGGCTGTGAAATTCTCAGGTGTTGAGGGTGGCGTGAGATCGCGTACCAGTGTAAAACCCGGTTGACTCAACTCGCCTTCACTGCCGTCTTTTGCTACGGCCATAATTGCGTAAAACCAGGGGGTTTTGTCACGTGATACGGTATCTTCATAGTTGCGGGTACCATGAGGTAGAGTGGCAATCAATTCATAACCTTCCATAGCATATTCGGATCGGAACAGTTTATATGACGATACACGATCATCGATAGATATAGCCCATTCAACGTTTACAGTAAAACCACCTGTTTGTGTTACCGTAACATCTGTGGCAAGCGGCAGGGGGTCTACAGATTCGATCCTGATTAACGCTTCTTCACTGAATTCACCCATACTGCCGGCAAACGTTCTCGCAGCAACACGGCACTTTACAGAGGTTCCGTTTTCAGGTGTCGGAATGGATGAAATAAACAGCGTTGTCTGAAGTGTACGAAGTGTAGGTGAAGGCTGATGTTCCTGTTGCTGATCTCCAATTTCGCTGACGCAATGGGGTTGAAATGAGATCACCATGTCGTCTCTTTGAGGGTCATAAACGGGATAGGTCCACTCGATTCGCAAATTATGCCCCAAATTTTTAATCCGAAGCGCAGAGGGTGCCTCTGGCTTATACGGATTCAGGATGAATGTGCCGGTTACCTCCATACCGATGGGTTCTGAAAAATCGTCGACTACCTCAACACGATATGTTACCTGCCTGTTTAAGGGTGGTTCAGGATCTATTAGTCTTCTCGCAAGCACATCGGCTATGTTAGGCGACAGAAAAGTTTGCAGGTTGGCCAACGGCTGGTTTTGCCTCAAAGCTATTATGGCCGACAAAGCATCGGTTCGCCGGACAGCACTGAGCAATGCATCGTAATCATCGCCTGCCCGCTGAATTATTGTAAATTCATCAAAACTGAGCATTATAGGATCAGGGTCTACCAATTCAAATTCATCCCCGGCAATGGAACGGTACAGCAAAACACCGTGCCCGGGAGGCGGGTTCAGGGTATGGTAAATAAAGGCTTCAGTACTGTCGGCTGGCAGTATAGCCCTAATAAAAACATTACTGTTTGAGTTCAAGCCCTGGCTGCTTGCGTCATTAAATAGAAGCAGCAGTACAGGTATCAAAAACAGATACCGGAATGCAAAGTCTTTATGTTTCATAATTTTCTGTGGCATAGCGGGAAATTGATTTTAAGACCAGTCTGAAATGAGATATCGGGTTCTATGCACCATCATGTTCTAATTATTCGTTTAGTGGTGAATGCCGGCTGTGCTGAGTGTGCCGGACTCAGGATTCACGATATATTCATGCCGGTAGGTTCTTGCCAGCCCAATCGCATTTTCGGCTGTAATGGTTACAACAACTCTACCTTTATGCTGCAGATCGTTTATAAGGAACCAATTCCGAAGTGTAAAACTAACCCTCGGTGAACCGTTATAAAACACCCGGTCAAACAATAACTCGCGGCTGTCAGCATCTGTAACGCGGATATGGATATTCCTTAAACCGGTTTCATCAGAGATTACACCAGCAATATTAAGATAATTACCAAGATGCCTCACTGACATGTCAGAGTACACGGGATATGTTCTGGTAATTTCAAATGGACCATATATTGTTGGTGAAGATGCAGACATCTGCCCGTTAATGCTCCGGGTTACCAGATAAAAACGTTGTCCATCCGGAAGTTGCTCATTCGGAATGATGAATCTCTGAGCCAGGGCACCATTATAGAGTATGTTTCTGAAATCTGATTCACGAATATCAATTTTCAGGGTATCCTGCAGGTTTCTGAACGCCTGTATAGCCGTTGCGCCAATTGCATATTGCAAACCCAGCACACCAGTTTCCGGATCAAGTGGCCTGTTTGTTCTTATGAGTGCAAGGCCCACAGGTGCCGGTTCAGCAATCATTTGCGGATTGGTAGGTAAGGTCAGGTCTCTGGTTTTGTAGGGTATCACTACAACATCAGAATAAAGACCGGCTCTGTTTCTAGCCCTTGTGTACACATATGAACTGTCGGTAAATGATACCGGAGCCTGTATTAAAGCAAAATTTGATGCTACCGAAAATTTACCGGAATCGAATCGTTCATACACATTGATAGGCCTGTTGCTGATCACATACTCAAGGTTTTGAAGACCACTTTCCTGATCCTCAAACAAGGGCAGTCTGATGCCATGTGAGGTAATGTTCGACAATCCCGGTGCCGGCTCTGATGTCGTGCCTGGTGTCGATTTCAACACAGTAAAATGAGTTGCCGGTGTTTCATCTACCATCACTCTGCTGGTTGCCACGGGGCTGGCAACACCAGCACCATTAATAGCCCTGAATTGTACAAAGACCCCCTCTGCGCCAACCGGAAGATTCAGGTTTCGTATGAGTGCATCGATTTTAACTGCATTTGTATTGCCATTAATGGCCTCCCTGCTACCCGTAATGGTTGTCCACGGTAAAATATCCGTCATCCCCGATCTTGATCCGATCGATATCTCGAATCGGAGTATACCTGTATTATTGTCTGATGATGTAATGGTAACATCGAGTTGCCGGCTGTTATGCCACCAGAATACCGGTAAACTGGTAGTTCCGCCAGATCGTATTGCGCCGTTCAGGGTTACCTTGGGTAATCCGGGCGCTGATGTTAAAACTGGTAGAGTTGCACCTGATCTTGAAACAGGTGCATTGATAATCCAGTTGTTATTTCCTTCTATCGGTGCCTCAAAGCTCAGACGACGGGATGAGGTGTAACCGGCTTCACCGCGTGCCCTGAGCAGAAGGTGAAAAGGTAGTGGATTTCTTGCAGTGGTTTGATTTTGGTCGGTGTAACCTTTGTGTGACCAAAGCAGGTATGTTCGGGCATTTCCTGTTGAAAAGATGCGATCAGTACCGATAGCTGTATTTGCATACCGGATACCGAGGCTGTACTCTTGTACTGGAAGCGGATGCGTAGCATTCCAGCCTATAATAGTTCGGTTTATGAATCGGTCTCTGTGAAGCGTAGACTTTCCGGATACCTGAGAATCTCTGAGTAACTCAGAGTTTACCGTCAAGGAGGTAATAACCGGTGGCAGAAGGGCGTTGGCAAGTCTTTGTCGCAACGTCCTGTACGAATTAACTTTGGCATTGAACCGACCCACCAGGGCGGATCTGTCGTAAGCCTCAAGGTATGCATCAATAAGTGCGTATAGATTTTCTGTCATAAGAGCTTTGAGCAAATAAAGTTCATCGATCGACTGGGTGAACTCTCTGTGGGCACCTTCGATAGTGACAATGGTTTTTCTGCGCTCAAGATCAGATAATCTTGCTTTTTCCCGGGCCTCATTTGCAATGCTGCCAAGGCCTTTCTCGTATATTTCATACCAGAGTTCCATTCCCGACTCATTGAATCGTCGGGTGAATCTTACGGCATCTCTTAGATCACCTGATGTTCTTTCATTCGTCATGGCTGAACTAAATGACCTCAATTGCACTCGAATCATACTTTCATTTTCGCCGGCCAACCGAAGTACTTCTCTTTTCCGGGCCATTGCAAGCAACTGTGCAAATTCCCGTCGTGGGTCGGATTTGCAATTTGGAGGGAGAGTAGTGCTGGGGAATTTGGCATTATCATACAAAACCATGCAACGATCTTGAGCTGTGTTGACATGCATATTCTGATACGCTGTTCGGGTTTCACCGACACCATCACGGATATCAGTCTCTTTGCCAAGAATCAACTTATGTTGACTATCTGCCCAGCGGTGCATTTCGTTAAAGAAGCTAACTCTCTCGGCGTAGTATTGTTCAACTGCCTGACGGGCTAAAGAGTATCTGTTTCCCTGGGCAATGATACTTGACGTTCCCGCTCCTGTTAATATGGTATTCAATTTGTTCAGATTTTGATGTGCATTATCAATGGCTTCCATAAACCGGTCATTATTCTGAACAAAAGCATCGTCTGCCAGTGTAAGCCGGGTGAGATGACTGCTTGCGCTGCTTGCAGTATTCGTGTCAACGGTAAAAGGAACACTTGCACTTACAGAAAAACCATCTAAATCAGATACTGAAGTTGCACTCCGGTCGGTTACAGGTGACAGAATACCCTGAATTTGAGTTTCTGCATCAACTATCCAATCTATCAGGATAGCCCTGTTTTTGGCGATCATTTCGCGCACGGCACTGCTTGAAGTATTTGCGGTAATAAGTTTATTTCGCATATCATTCTCGGCATTTATGACCCGGTCATCGACAGGTCTGGCATCGCCGCGTATCATGTTTTGTGTAACCCAACGAAATGCTGCCGGAACGGAGTCTGTAACAAACCTCGTAAACAGATAAGACTCATAATTCAAATGCAAAAATCCCAGTGCCTGCCTAAGAACTGTCGGGTAAGAGAAATAAGCTCTTCCCGCACTTGCAAGAATTTCATCCGATAGTTTTGAATTGAATGCAGAATCTGCTGTGTTGATGCTGTTCACAGCGTTATTTGCCATAGTTTGCTGTTCATCAGCCAGATCCCGTGCCCTGTCAATCAGATTTTTCAGATTTTCATCGATTTCAAAAAGCAATCCTGCATCCATTAACTGGTTATTTCTGAATTCGAGAAATGCGAATACCGAAACTGCACCAAACGGTGTTTCTGCTCTCACTTCTCCAAGCATGAATAAGGTGAGCTGATTGTTTTTCAATATTAATGTGCCTTCAGATAAACCACGGCCTCTGACAGGTACTCCTGGTATTTCGGCCGATATTTCCAGCCTTGCATATGCGCCGAGTTCAGAGTCAGGTATTGCCCATACACGACCCTCAAAGCTTCCGTCGAGTGAAATAAGCGGAACCGGAAAGTTGGCACTGATAGCCAGATTGGCAAAAAAACCGGCCTGACTAACAACAAGGCCTCCAGAAGCCTGAATACCTACTATTCTGGCATTAAAATCACCATTCACAGCCCATATGATTCGTCTGCTTTCGTGTAACACCCTTATATTGAATCCAAGGCTCCCATCACCAGACAACACGGGCCCGTAATCAATTTTTGCCGCGAGCGTCCCCTCCAGGCTCAGGGTTCTCCAGTTCAGGGTTGCGTTAAAGCCTGCTGTAAGGCTCTCACCCTGCTTTACAAGGGTGCCTGAGGCCGTCAAGCTAACATAGCTGTCGGTCAGTTCCATGAAGAGGAAACCCTCGAAGGCGCTTATCGGCCCACCTGAAACGATGGCTGCGCCGGCATAAATCATCACTGCAAAGTTTGAATCGGTCGGCGGTAAGCCCTGCCGTTCCAACATAAAGCCAAGAGGGGGGCTAATCCTGCCTACCGCTTCGCGAACCTTATTTATATCATCTGCATCAGGCCGCAGAAACAGACCGCCCCCTATACCGGTCAATCCAACGGCCGGGGGTGCCATTGGTATAAGTGGAATGGCTGCGGTGGTCTGCACGGCAACAAAAACTCCCATACTGAGTTGGTTGTTTACAACCGCAAATTTGCCAACTGCGGCTACTGCTCCCAAACCTTCGAGCGAGCCCACACCTGCCGCCTGTAAAGAGAATACATCCTCACCGGTTTCCAGTCGGAAACTCAGACTCAGCGATCCCACGCCACCCAAAGACAGGTTGGCATTATTGATCGAGAACAGTATACCATCGTTGATATCCCTGTAGATAAGCACTTCATCAATACCACCCGAAAAAGCTTCTGTCAAAGACAGCGAAAGTGCCGGTGACCCCTGATTTGGATTATAGAAACGCAGAAATTCCTTTACCTGAACCGATTGGGTTTGAGTATCGCCGCTGCCCCCGGTCACCGTAATTGTCGTATTGGTGCCGGTTTCAAACACACCCATCTCTATGGAAAAAATATCCATGAGGGTCACTTTTAATGCTCCGGTGAGGACAGGCATGCTCTTTATCGGATTCAGGTTTTGCTCATCCGGCATTGCAATCCTTAAGTCGTTGAAACCCACATCACCCTTAAGTATATCCCCGTCATTTCCTATCACAATGCCAAGTGAACCGTTAATTGCAAGTCCAAATTTTGTTTCATCGTAAGAACTTGCCCCATTGATACTGAGCCTGAAAAAGCCCAGATCGAATGAGAACAGATTGGTACCCACAGTTGTGACATGCCACCGAATTGCACCCCCGTATTGCACAGATATACCAGACCTTGTTCTGATATCTGAGGCCTCACCGAATCTGAGTTGCTTGTTTGAGTCGTTCTCTATGAACACAATGGCATTTGCCATGAATCTGCTTTGAGTGATGTCATAAACGTCTAAATCCACAGCCAAAGCAGTTACGGCAAGAGTCGCAATATCGCCAACCGGGATTTCTGTATTCCGGCTGTCACCCAGGCGGTATTCACTGCCTTGATTTCCGAACATCACTTCAATAAATGCACCGTCTAAAATAAAATCTCCATTTTCTGAGTAACCCAACCCAAGGCTGATAGAAGAGGTCGCAGTAAAAGGCTCCGGTACTCTCACTTCACCGCCGGCTGTAAGACTAATTCTGTTATTCGAAGTACCCAACTGCAGCGTGCTGAACCAGGCCGTATTTTCGATGATGTCGATCTTTGCGTCACCCGGAAGGAGATCCGCCTGATCGATGCTGAACGAACCGTTGGTGCCCACTCTCAGATTGGTATATTCCATGGGATGACCGAATAGTCGCAGATTGCCGTCAGCCGATACAAACAGAACGCGGTTGTTGTCGATCTCGGCAGAGAGTCGTCTGATCCGTCCTTCGACTATGCCTTCAAACAGATCGAACTGGTGGTTGCCCTCTACTGTGCTGCGCCGGAGGCTTACGCCAGCCGTTCCCACCACAAGGTCCTCGACCCGCACCCTGAAATTCGATCCCATCAGGTCGGGCATGAACAGGCTGCCGGTAACCTCTATCGAGAATCCGTCATTATTGAGGCGGGCGGCCAGGTCCTCGATGGTCAAACGCCCGCTGCCAATAGGGAGGCGCTGCGTTTCGTCGAAGCCGAGTGCTACGGTCCAGCGGTCGTTGCCCGTACCCAGACCAGCCTGCCAGGAGGCACTGTAAAAAACAGGAGCCGGGTCGCTGGTGCCATCTGCTTTCAGGAACTGCGACTTGAACACACCCGAGAATGCTACAGAGTTCACCTGCCCGAATGCGATCCGGGCTCCCATGATCTCCATGATTTCCGTATCGCCGGATCCGAACCTGACCTCCTTCATCGACGGGACCGATGGATCATAGGAATCCGTGAAGGAACCCGCGCTGAAGGTGAGCTGCCGGAAGCCGTTCTCGTCGAATGTGAGTTCCTCTACCAGTACGTCCACAGGTTCGAGATGACCCGGAAGTTTCAGCTTTGCATCCGCCTCGAGCCGGTATACGCTATCCTTTGACTTGTAACGGAGTTTGACCAGGTCAAGTGGCAGGTCGGTGAGAGGGCGGAGGTCGATGGGGTTGGCTGTCAGGTCGGCTTCGATCTCCCCGCTGGTGATGTTGAAGGCATCATCAACGCCCACCTCGAAGGTCACGGCAACCTTCGGCGGATTATTTCGGTCAAGGCCGGTGATGAACAGATCCACCTGCCGGCCGGGTTTTGTTCGGACAATGTATCCGTTTTCAGTTCGAACAGCCTCCACGGGGATGTCGGTGTCGCCCACGCGGGTATCCAGCCAGGCAATTTGGTCTGTGGGAAGCCCGATGCGTTCAGGGATGGGCAACAGGGAGAGCACGTCGTCGAGATGGAAGCCGTCGCGGTCGTACCAGGCCACACGCGAGTTGCCCCGCTTCAGATCAGCCCGGCCGCGAACAACCCTTACCGGCGGTATCGAACCCGGGTCCGGCCGCAGGGTGAAGGGCTGGCCATCTTCCGGTTCATAGTCTACGGTCAGTTCAGGCAGATCATTGTCACCCAATCGGAAGGCAGCCCTGCTGGATCCGGTCAGCTTGAGACCCTCGGAATCCAGAATCATGCCGGCATCGGCCGAAAGCCGCATTGAGTTCGGTGTTGTGAAGGGTGAATCAGGATCCACGAGCCGTGATCGCTGCAGATCGGTTAACTCCAGATCAAGGGCAAAGGCCCGGTTGATGCGCGTTCGCCCGCGGGTGAACCGCTCCTGTGCGAAACTATAGTGGTAATCCTCAAATTCCACGGGAATCGAGCCGTCGCCAACGCGCAGACTGGCCTGGCCCTGAAAGGTAAAGCCCTCGAAGTCGAGCCTGGCCCGGTTCACCGTAAAGGTAAACAGCCGGCTTTGGGGGTCTGGCAGGTACCACCTGAACGATTCGGTAATTTCGAGCGACCCCTCGCGGATGGTTCCGTTCATCAGGTCGAGCCCGAGGAAGCCGGCGATCCGGGTAAAACCGTTATCCAGTTCGGGGTGCAGGAGATATACGGATACATCCCCGTCGAGATGCAGAAGCTGATCGCCATTCTCGTAGCGGAATGTGAAGGTGGACTCATCCACCTCGATTTGTACCGGCCCGAGTTCCAGCCATCCGCAGGGCCTGATACCGCTCAGAACCGCCTCGAAGCCCATAGGCGGGGTATAGGTCAGGGTCACCTCCGGATCGGAGCAGTCCTGGTAGCGCCCGCCGGGGCGGTTGGGATCCGACCCGTCATCGCCGGTCTCGCCAGGAGAGCCAGGAGAGCCAGGTGTGCCTGGAGAGCCAGGTGAGCCCGTCTCACCGGGTGCGCCTGAGTCGTCGTCGCTGAATTGCCGGTCTGTCTGGAGCCGGTTGAATTTGGCCAGGTTGCGGAGCTGCCCGTCGAAGGTAAACTCGTATTTCTGTTGCACACCTTCCGGACTCTCCACACGCCGGATGCCTCCGCCGATCGTCTTTACCATCAACACCGGGGGATTCTGCACAGGGTCGGCCAGCGGAACGGGAATTCCACTGCCAGGGAACGTGTATGGAAGAATGCTCCCGCTTAGTACGCCATCGGTAATACCGGCGTCGGCCAGCGTGAGTTTGGCTTCGGCTATCATGGGTGAACGGTCGGCAAAGCCTGGCAGGGTCACCTCAAAGTCAAAGCGCGGCAGGAATGATGAGAAATCGGCCCGGTTTAACTCCGCCCAGGCAACCTGAATCTCAGGCATGCGGATGGTTACCGGCAGCATATGGATGCCGGCACTGTGTACCGTTGGCAGATTCAGCGGAGGATCGGAGTTTCGGTGCTTTTCCTGGGCTGGTATATGCAGGCCGTTGTTTCTGAGAACTACACTTGAGAGCGGAACTGTGTACACCTCTTCAACGCTGTAGGCGCAAAATGTAATGTCGGTATTGGAAACTATCTCAAAACCCTCATCACTTTCCCACGAAAGGGATAATGAATTGAATTTATCTATTCTGAGACTTGAGCCTTCCCTCGTACAAGCGGTACCCTCTGTGTATTCAAGAGTACCGCTGAAGAATGAATTAACGGATACGCCTGAATGTTGTACCCGGATCGAAACTGCCGTGCTAACAGAACCGGTGCCGGGAAGCGTTGCACTGAATTCACCAGAGATGTTTACATCCCAGGTAGCCTGATCGATATTCCCGCCTGGCATACGGAAAAAGCCCTCAATTTGTCCGATATCCAGCCCCAGATTACCCTCAGGGATCAAACTCAATGGTGCATCGTTACCTATAAGTCTGAAAAATGCCTCAATTGAACCATCCGGTAAAACCAGGAATGTTGCCGGCTCTGTCGTGATCATTATACCATCAAAGAGCTGGATGAATCCCTCAAGAAACAGGCCCATGACTATTGACCCATTATGGAGCATTTCACCCCAGGTAATTCGCCTTAATTGTAGTGGAATTCCAAGATCATACAGATTTATCCCGTTAACATCGGGGATATCAACAGTTATTGTGCCCGATATTGGGGTCAGACTGAAAGGATCAATAACAAGATTTGTAAGGTCAAATGGAAATGACGGGGGCTCGGGATTGCTGCCCTTAAGCACAGGTACGGTAAGTCTACCCCTTCGGCCCGGGATGGTCTCAACTTTGATGGAACCATCGGGAGTTGTATCCAGATTGAACAGATATTCTTCATTTTCTTTCAGATCAATATAGGCTATCTGCTCAACCGGCAGTGTGATCCTGTCGGGTGGGATGATGTTAAAATAGGTCGGATCAGGATGCAGTCCGTCGCGATCAATCCATGCAACGCGTTTACCGTCGCTTAACAGATCCGATTGGCCCTGATCAACCCGGAACGGGTGGGTATTCAGCCGGAAATCATCTCTGAAACGGATTTCAAGGTCGCTGAAAACAAGACCTTCAAAACGTGCCTCCGCGTTAACATTTCCATGAAAACCCAATCCAGTGCTGTCTATACTCACGGGGCCAGACAAGTGTAATGATACGGCCGCAGTCCCATCCGGTGCTTGTCCGTAACGTGCCACTGAAAATGAAGTGTGCATATCCGGCCCAAGTTGGGCCATGAGTGTAAAATCACCATCAATGTGAATCCGACCGGATACAATTTCCTGACGGTCATATCGCACGAAAACATCCTCAAATCGAGCATCGATGCGAGTGTTACCGGCCATCAAAACCTGCGAGCCATTGATGGTGTAGCCATCCATGTTCAATAGTATACGGTTCAGTTCAAAGTGCAGCACCGGGTCATCATCGGGAATATTCCATACTACAGGGCCGGTGAGATCTATCTCCAGTTCGAGAATCTCGGGCGTGAGCAGATCGGCGCGAAGAATACCGTTGGCGGTGAGTTCGGATCCCCCGCTTGTGGGATACTGAACCCGCAGCCCTGTAGTGAGCAGCAGCGGATGTTCTTGTGTGTAGTCGAGCACGGCCAGACCCTCAACGATGCGGGCGGTAAACGGATTCAGGTCCATGTTGCAGGTATTGTGTACCTGAAGTCGGCCAGATGGAACTCCTGAATGGTTCAGATTCAGCTGGCCACTGGCGATAACACCGCTGGTTCCGCAATTTAACATGGAAGCACCGGTCAGTTCTGCACGGCTGCGCAAATCGACGCGGGTGGTAAACCCGCCGGGGGCCATAAAACCTTCGACGTCGCCGCCAAGCTCGGTCACCTCCAGCATAAGGCCAGTCTCTTCATCGAGCAGTACAGTCAGGGGAATGCGGCAGGGGCCGTTTTCACGCACGGCGTCAATACTTGCCGCCAAACGGCTGTTGGTGAAACGTGCACCGGTAACGCGAACCGGCGAATTTCTGAGGCATTCGGGCACGGGCGGGGCCTGACTTTCGGTTCGCTCTGTATCGAAATCGAGGTCGAAGTCGAGCTCGAAATCCCAGGATCCGGCCTCATCAGGTTGCTCACTATCTGAGCCGGGGTCCCGGCCCGCGATTTCCCTCCAGGGAAACTCCTTCTCACCCTGCCGGAATCGTCTCGGCTTCGCCCTGAACCTGCCTACACCGAAATCGGGTGCACTCTCTAGTTCCTCTTCGTCAAATTCGATTGGCGGCAGCCGAACACCTCGCCTGTTGAAAACAACCGGCTCGACTGGGGGCAAACGCAGGCCACGCCGCGGCCGGCCTTCGAGTGTTTCATCATTTTCTAGTGGGAGTTCTATATCTCCCGAGGCCTCGGTTTCCGGCTCCCAACCACGGTCTTTGCTCCAGTTGATCTCCCTGAGGCGGAACCGGTGAAGCGCGATCTCTCCGAAACCGATATTCAGTCTCGACCCGGGCAGACAGTTGGGTATTACCTGTATGATTTCAACGTCATCCGGCCGGAAAAGAAGGGTGGCATTCAGTGAGCAGTTAAACTGCCCTGTTACGTCAAGGCCCAGATCACCGGTTATCAGAACCTCCATATCCTTGAGTTCGCCATCCCAGCCGATACGGAGGTCACCGCTTCCATTCGTAACAGTAAGAGTGATTCCGGGGCTGCTGTCTGTAAGATTAATGGTCCTGGTTTCATCGCATCTTACGAATGATGATATGCTTTCTTCGTCCATATCATAAATCTCGCCCTCGCACCGTAAATCACCGTTAAATAAATCCACTTCTCCGGCGAACTGCTGCAACCCACCCGGATAAATCACTCGTATTTCATTGAGAATGATGCGATGACCGCCGCCCTCTGCTTGTGTAACCGGCCTGCTCACGCTTGCCAGTTCGCCGGATATCCCGTTGAAGGTGAGGCGCAGGTCCCCGCGCATGGCTACTTCCTTCCGGTCGGGCGTGAGCAGGATGGCCGTCAGGTTAAACCCGGAGCCGAAAACCCATGCAAGCATGTCGGGGCGAACGGGGTCGTCGGGTTCGAACAGCGAAACCAGGGTAGTGGCACTCCCTGAGAGGCGCCCGCCCATGAGTACGGGGTTGTTCAGCCCGGTCTTCTGAATGCGAAGGTTGTCGAGCTGAACCGGGATTTCGGTCGGCACCCCGGCCATTATCAGCTCAAGGGTTGCCGGACCGTTCATGGCGTAGGCAAAGCCGTCGTCACCAAAGCGGGTATTCTGGAAACCGGTGAGGCGGGCAAATCCGGGCTCCAGTGTAATTTCGGTCAACATGCTGAGCTGTTCGCCCTCGCCCGAGGCCTCCATAAAGTCGAAGACCATGATTTCGCTGCGTCCGTTGTTCACGAAGGGGAAGGAGAGGCCGGCAGTCCTTGCCGTTACAGCCCATGCGTAGCGTTTACCCGGCTCAAGGGGCAGGAATTCGTTGGTGTACACAAACAGGGTCTGGTCGGTGAGCGTGGTCTGCACCACCGGGAATGAGGCGCCCTCAATGGCCTGCAGCGGGGTCTGCCCGCCGATTATTTCCGCGATGATGAGTTCATACTCCACCTGGAACTGGGGAGGGACAATTACGGGTGTCCATGAGAAGACGGGTTGCGGCACGGTGATCACAGCCTGGTTTGCCGGAGCGAAAACCACCGGCGGCTGGGCGTACTGCACATTGAAAAATGCATTTGAGGGAATGGAGAGGATCCCCGATGAGGGCTGCTCAGGTACAAGCTCGAATGATAACTGGTAAAGCCCTTCGGCCAGAACACCCCGGAATGCCGCATCCCGAAGCGATGAGGGCATCCGCTGGATCAGGTTCGAAAGGGTCACATTGAAGGGTATCTCCGGCATATCGGTGAACCGGTTGTAAAAGTAGGTGCCGGGCATCAGGAAGAAGGGGTCGGAGACCGTTTCGACGGCGGTGGCCCCATTGTGGTTCAGCTGCACGCGCAAGCGGAACTCCGCCGGGACCTGCCGCGGACTTGTGAAGAGTACCTGCATGGTGTAGCGCCCGGTCTCATATCCGGTAACCAGGTCGGAGACCAGCGGGGAGGGGAGCAGCGGCGGGATTCCTGTCACATTGATGTTCACCGAGCCCTGGGCGGCAACACGGTTTCCGTCAGTCCACCCGCTGGATAAAAGAAGGAGAAGCAACATCATGGGTGCTAAATATGCTCTGATGGCATTTTTTGCACTCTTTGCAGAGATTGCCCTGATTTCGCTTGTTGCGCTGGCTGCTTGCATTTTTATTGGAATCATATCACCTGGTTATTTCAAAAAGCGTGTTGCCGGCTAAAATTGATGGGAGATGGAAATCTCCGATTGTAGTTCCGTGAATGCGGGCCCGGCGCCCTGCGTCTGCCGGTTGTTCATGGCCCTCGACTGTAGCCGGATGCTGGTTTTGTTGCTCAGCCGGTAATTTGCCCCGGCATTGGCCATGATCTGCTGCGTACCGCGCCTGGTGGCCGCGCCCGCCAGCGCAAATTCGCTGGTATTGGCCGACCAGCCGGCGTTCACATTCAGGTTCAGCTTGTTGTCGAGCAGATTGAAACCCGTACCGGTATTGAAGCCGTAGCTCGTGTTGCTGGTACCCGGAGCTTCGCTCAGCACATAGTTGCCCGACGAATTCAGCGAAAACCCCGAAGGGAAACGGATCATGTAGCTCAGATTGGCCATGTACACATCCTGGTCCCTGCCCGGCCTGATGCCCTGCCGTACGGCCAGGCTGCGGTCGTCGGAGAACTGCCAGGCTGCCGAGAGGGTGATCACCTGCGACAGGCCTCCGCCGTTGATCATCAGTGTGGGCGTTAGCATAAGGGTCTGCATCAGATAGTCGAGCTGCAGGGCGGCCGGATCGGGGAAATCCCTGCCCGGTTTGTTCAGGTTGCCCATGCGCATGTACCCACCGGTCACCATGAAGGCGTCGGTTACCCGGCCGGTCAGGTTCAGGCCGATCTGGTTACGGCTAAGCGTCGACTGCAGCTGGTTGTTCAGGTTGTTCCGGCCGTACTGGTAGTTCATGGCCACCATCAGCCGCTGGTTGAACAGCTGGAAACTGGGCTGTACCGAAAGGTTTTGCTGGTCGTTGATAATGTTTTGCAACCCGAGCGACTCGTATCCCGGCTGGATTTGAGAGAATCGGGTGGTGAGGGAGAACTCTCGCGACTGGTAGCGGATCTCGCCCTCACCGGCCAGGTTGAAGGAGCTGCCCTGCCGGGGTTTCAGAAACACCTCCATGAAGCCGGGAAAAGGGGAGTCTTCGTTGTCGGCCAGGTTTCGGAAATCCCTGTTCAGCGCCGAAGAAGACAGCTGGCCGCTCAGCCGGATCCGGTGTTCCAGCAGTTGAATGGCGCCTTCAGCAGTGAGCACCAGGTTCTCTGCCGGACTCGCTGTACCCGGCCGGTTGATCGATCCGGCCACATCGCGGGCATACAGACCGCCCAGTGCGAAAAAGTCGCTCCGCTTCTCGCCATAGCCCAGGTTGCCGGCGTACATCAACCGCTGAAACGAGGCGGGACGGAACGGGGAATCCTCATCAAAATTGACGGCCTTGCGGCTCTGACCGGCGGTTACCGCTCCGAAGAATTTCTCGTGGGTGGCCTCAAAGTACCCGCCCCGCACCGTGCTGCCCTGCAGCGCATACTTGCCCATGTCGGGCGATACATCCCCGGCGGAGACCCGTCCCCAGCTCCATCCGGTATCGAAGCTGAGCCGGTTCACCGACTGCCGCAGCCGCGACTCCTCGGTAGTGTAGGTCAGGTTGAGACCGGAACGAAGTCCGAACAGGTTGAACTGCAGATTGCCGTTGGTGTTGGCCGCCAGGGGAGCCCGCCTGCCATCGATACCGTTCACATGGTACCCTCGCCCAGTCATGGAGAAGCCCCCGGTAACATTCAGGGGCCCGGTCTGTGCAGCCACAGGCTCTGCGCCAAAACAGAACATCACGAGGGCCGCACAAGCGGCAGTTACTGCAGCGGAAAAGCCTGGAATTCGATTGTGCAATCGTGTCATCTAATCGGGTTCCTTACTTTAACAGGGTCATTTTTCGGGTTTGGATACCGGCGGAACTGCTCAGCCGGTAGATATAGGTGCCACTCGACAACCGGGCCGCATCCACTGTAAGGTGGTGTTCGCCGGCATCGAGTGTGCCGTTGAACACATCCAGCACAAATCGTCCCAGCAGATCGAAGACTTCAAGCCGCACCTCGGTGGTTGCGGGCAGGTACACAGGAATCACCGTGCCCGGGTTGAATGGATTGGGATAGTTTTGACCCAGCATCATCCGTTCAGGCAGTTCAGGGGCCGATTCAATGGTAACTGTGATGTGGCCATGGCTCACCGACCGGCCGTTGCTCAGAGTGTACCGGAACCGGTCGGAACCCGGCTGGCCGGCTATCGGGGTATACCGTATCGTGGTCTCACCTTCGATGCTTGCAGACCCATGCTCCGGACGGCTCACCTGCACGACCCTCACACCGGGTCCGTTCAGGCTGCCCAGTTCAATGATCAGTTCGGTGCCGGCGGATGTCACTTCGAATACGTCAAGGGCCAGTGGCGGCTCCTCGTCGACAGGACTGAGCAGGAAGGCCCTGAGCGCTCCCTGGTGGATGCCGGTGCCGGCGATCTGCCCGGAACTGTTGATGGCTGCCGCTTCGAGCAGCGTCCAGCCGGAGGTCGGATCGATCAGGTCGTTCAGGTCAAAAAGGGTGTCGCTGATCCAGACCACCGCCCTGTGCTGTTCCGGTATGGTGGCGATTGATTCGTTCGGGGCCGCCATCGACCTGGGAAGGCCGCCCGGGACCGCACTGATCGACGAACCCGAATTAAAGCCCGGCGGGTTGGGCCCGGCGGCACCGGTAACCCATCCGGCATCATTGATACTGTATGCCTCGGCAAAAGGTTGATTCCCGGACGGCAGCACCACTGTTTCACCCCCTGCTGTCCAATAGGCAGCTCTGATCTCGCCCTGGCTTTCCAGGCTTCCGGCCGCGTCGCCGGCGGTGTTAATGCTGTAGGCCCGGCTGTTCGGCTCTGCCTTCACCTGACCGCTGATCCAGGCGCGCTGAACACCGCCCGGATTCGATACCATTCCGGCAACAACCCCGTCTCTGTTCACCGCATAGCCTGTGCTGAACTGGAAGCCCGGGGTGCTCAGGTTGGTCATCCCACCGTTTTCGCCGGTAATGAAAGCACGGCTCCGGCCTGCAGAATCGGTAGAAACACCCGTAACCTGCCCCGTTGCGTTTATGGCATAACCAAGACTGAAGGTGCCGCCCAGTGTGCCAAGCTCTGTGGTTGCACCATCGGAACTGAACAGATGGGCCGTACCGCTGGTATCGTTCACCATCACAATACCGGTCATCACTCCGGCGGATATACCATATACCTGTGATCCGGACGGTCCGGCGTTCAGAAATACCTCAGTGCCAGAATTCATATAGAAACCCTGCACGGGTGAGCCGGCTGCAATCCGGTTACCTGCAACGGTGCCATCCTCGTCCACGGCCAGGGCGCGTGTTCCGGGTGAACCGGCCAGTACCACCTCAAAACGAACCGGGAAGACCTCAATCACTACCAGGGCCGTATCCACACCTCCGCGCCCGTCAGTAATGCTGTAACGGAAGCGGTCGGTGCCCGTGAATCCGTCCGGCGGGGTGTATTGCAGGCGATCATCCGGTGTCAGTACCACGCTTCCGCCTTCATTTGAAGGATTTTCGAAACCAAGAACCGAAACCGGGTCGCCGTCCGGATCGCTGTCGTTTGCCAGCACATTCACCAGAACCGGCAGGTTCAGTACCGTGCTGGCAGTGTCGTTTACGGCCACCGGCGGGTTGTTGATGATCACCTCCTCAAGCACGGTCACGGTAACCCGTGCGGTATCGGCCTCTTCAAGGCTGTTGCTGATCACATAGGTAAAATGATCCGTACCCGAAAACCCGCTGGCCGGTGTGTAGGTGATTAGACTGTCGCCCGATATCTCCGTGGTTCCGTTTTGCGGCTGGGTCACCGCCACGATGGTGAGCGGGTCGCCGTTGGTGCTGATGTCGTTGGCAAGCACATTGATCGTCACTGCCGTATTGAACGGGGTTGATGTGGAATCATCTACAGCGATCGGTCGGGTGAACTGCGCACCGCTGAACCGCACAGATACAGTGGAGTCGGAATAGATGGCCACAAAAGACCGGTCAGAACCCAGATCGGGCTGGCTGATTCCGGTAAACACCCCGCTGATGTCGCCGGCCCTGAGTACCAGGAACTCCTGCTCCGGCTGGGGCAGGAACCCGTCAAGAAGCTGCAGTGAGAGGGTACCGTCAAGGTTTGCAGTGCCCGATACAACAAGCTGGTCCTGATCGGTCCCGGGCTGATCGCCGCCAAGTCCGATTTCAAGTCTGGCCGATTCGGACGAGAACGGCAGATTGCCGGCTACATTCAGGATGCCGGTTGGCAGGCCCGGGCTGATAGAACCGTCGTTGCGAAACGTGCCGCCACTCAGGGCCAGGGTGCCGGATCCGGTGATGTTCCCTGATTCGGCCAGGCGATGGTTGCCGCCGATTATGGCCAGTGTACTCTCCCCGCCGATAAGGAAAGTACCGGTGTATTCAAGAGTCTCGGTGGCATTGAAATTACCCATCCGCAGCTGCAGGGTTCCGGAGGCCACCTCCAGGGTTCCGGAGTTGACAAGCCGGATGGAGGACTCAATCAGCCCGTTCCCGGCCCCGGCGCTCTTGCGGAAGATCCCGGTGTTGTTGAAGGTGCCCCAGAAGGCGTTAAAGGTGCCCAGGGTCAGGTCTCCGGCCATCTCGAACACCCCGGAGTTGTTGATGACCACGGCGGTGGCCTGGTTCTGGCCGATGTTGCCGGCCGACCACAGGGTGGTGCCTTCGAGATTGAGCGTAAAGGCCCCGCCCACACTCCGGCTGCCGGCGTTCATGAGCAGCTGGGAGCCTTCGGGGATGGTGAGCACACTGGTCTGCGGCCCGGTGACCAGGGCGTTAGTGTTCCATGTCATCGATTGGGTTACCGTCAGTGCGGCGTTCAGGGTCAGTGTGGTGTTGTTCAGGATCAGATCCGGGAAGCTGTAGTCACGGTTCAGGGTGAGCACAGCGTTTTCGGTGGTGAACGGGTTAACCAGCTCCAGCGGTGCATCCAGGGTGAGCGAGGCATTCGACAGGGTGATCCGGGCGCGCACCGGTCCGCCCTCCGGACCGGAGATGACCCCGCTTTCGGGCAGGCGGTGGTTGCCCCCGATGAAGGCCAGGGTGGTTGTGTCGGCCAGCACGATGGTGCCCCCGTGCAGTGTGGTCTCGGTGGGGTTGCCCATCCTGAGTTGCAGGGTTCCGGAGGCCACCTCCAGGGTTCCGGAGTTGACAAGCCGGATGGAGGACTCAATCAGCCCGTTCCCGGCCCCGGCGCTCTTGCGGAAGATCCCGGTGTTGTTGAAGGTGCCCCAGAAGGCGTTAAAGGTGCCCAGGGTCAGGTCTCCGGCCATCTCGAACACCCCGGAGTTGTTGATGACCACGGCGGTGGCCTGGTTCTGGCCGATGTTGCCGGCCGACCACAGGGTGGTGCCTTCGAGATTGAGCGTAAAGGCCCCGCCCACACTCCGGCTGCCGGCGTTCATGAGCAGCTGGGAGCCTTCGGGGATGGTGAGCACACTGGTCTGCGGCCCGGTGACCAGGGCGTTAGTGTTCCATGTCATCGATTGGGTTACCGTCAGTGCGGCGTTCAGG